>JBGASE010000205.1:0-5626 GCA_044229875.1 Pyrinomonadaceae bacterium
ATGAATCTGATGGAACGCCTTCAGGCTCAGAAAAATCTGACGTATCTGTTCATTTCACATGACTTAAGAGCAGTCAGGCATCTCTCGGACAGAGTCGCGGTAATGTATCTCGGCAAGATCGTCGAACTCGCCGACGGTGCCGAGATCTACAAGGAACCGCTTCATCCGTATTCGAAGGCGCTGATCTCGGCGGTTCCGGTTCCGGATCCTGAGATCGAAGCAAAACGCGAACGGATCATCCTCAAAGGCGATGTGCCGAGTCCGATAAATCCGCCATCGGGATGCCATTTTCATACCCGCTGCCAGTATGCGGTCGCGGAGTGCAAAACACGGGTCCCGGAACTGGTTGAGATTCGACCGAGACACTATGCGGCGTGCCTCAGAGTCACAAAAGATAACCCCGTCTTGGACTGATTTCGGGACATCGGATCGAACCTTTTCATATTTCCCGAATCCGATTCGGTCATTGCGATCGTATTTTTGATCGGACTCTCCGAAAACCTGAAACCGAACCCCGATTGAATCTATCTAGTCAGTATGCTTAAGCTCAATTGAGCCCCGGAACGTTCGTCGAGCATTTGCCGCGGACGAATATCGGCGAGACTGTACTGATGACCGAACTGAACCCAACCGAACTTGCGAGAATCGCGAATGAAGGCGCGCTGGCGGCCGTCATCGTTGACGAAGCCGGGCGCGTGATTTCGGCGGTGAACAACAATTCGATCTGCGAGGTACTGAGCGCGTCGTCGGAATTCGGTTCGTCCTGCGCCGAGTTTTGCGGCCGGGCGTACGAACGCGCCGCGGGAAACGAATCGGGATATCGGTGTTTTGCCGGACTCGATTGCGTTGTGACGCGGCTCCGGTCGGAAAAACCGCTGGTCGCGATCGTCGGACGCGTCTTCACATCGGCAGATAATTACCGAAGCGCGACCGAACGCGCGATCGCCGGAGACTGGAAGCAATTTCCGCCGACAAGGGTTTTCGACAATGTTCTGCTGACGAGTTCACTTCGGAATATTGAGGACGCGGCGGCAAAGATCGAAGCGCTCGGCGTCACGCCAAAGGCGGTCGAAAAGGTTGAAAAGGTCGAAAAGGCAGAATCGCCGGTTGTCGAAACTCCCGTCGTTGTGACGCCGATCGATGAAAAACCGGAAGATGAAACGCCCGAAGAAAAGGCGCCGGCCGTCACAGAAAAACCACCAGAGCCTGTCTCCGGGTCCGAGGAGACGCCGATCCCGATGCCCGACGCCGGCGAACTTCCCGGTGACGCAAACGATCAGAAAGCGGCGATCGAACAAATGCTCCGCGAGTTCAACGAGCGGCCGGCGGAGCTTATGCCGATCAGCGGTCCGCCGACGGCCGAAGCCGAAGAGCTCGCCGCATGGCGGTCGTTCTTCGGTTCGCTGGCGAGTCTCAAATATCGCGATGCCTGTGAGTCGATCCTCGAATTTCTTGCGCGGCGCTACGGCGTCCATTCTCTCGGCTGGCTCGAACTTCGCGATCGCGGATTTGAGGTCATCGCGGCGACCGGCGCTCTTGCCGGGCAGCAATTCAAGATCAGGTTCGGAGCCGAAGACCGACGACTGTTTGAGGCGATCGAATCGGAACAGCCGCTGCGCCTTCGTGAAAGCCGGAAATCGGGCGAAAAGACCGAACGCTCGACGGTTTCAATGTTCCCGATCGCCGTCGGCGACGAGGTTCAAAACGCGCTGGTCGTCGCCGACGACCTCGGCGATGACGAACTGACGCGTCATCTGGCGCGCTTCTGCCATTCGGTCGCGTCCGAGATCGAGGTACTCCGGCTACGTGAAGAAGTCCGCCGCCGCGGCCAGATGGCGCGGGCGGTCGAACGCTTCAACGCCAGCCTCAAAGGGCTCGACACCGAGGATTTCTGGTCGGATCTGATGCAGCTTTCGGCCGAGCTGATGAGCGCCGAGCGGAGTTCGCTGCTGTTGTTCGATGAAAAGGCGGACCGCTTGTCGGTGCGCGCCGCCATCGGGACGACCGCCGAAGAGATCAGTCTGCTGACCGAAGGCGTCGGCGAACGCGTCGCGCGCGGCGTTTTGACGAAAGGCGAACCCGTCGTCGTCGGCGATGTCGGCAAGATCGGGATCGGTCCGGCGCCGGTCGACTGGCGATACAAGACCAGTTCATTCATTTGCTATCCGTTCATGATCGGCGATCGCCGGATCGGCGTTCTGAACGTCGCCGACAAGGCGGACGGCACGGCGTACAGTGAAATGGATCTCGAGGTTCTTGAAGCGATCGCGCCGCAGGTCGCGGTCGTTATCGATCGCGCCGCGCTGAAAAATAAAGCCGGCGAATTCGAGCAGCTTTCGGTGACTGATCCGCTTACCGGACTGCTCAACCGGCGCTATCTTGAAGAGCGCCTCGCCGAAGAGATCAAGCGCTCGAACCGCTACGGTTATCCGATGGCGTTTCTGATGATCGACGTCGATGATTTCGGAAAGTTCAACAAGGATTTCGGGGTCCTGGTCGGAGATCGGGTGCTTCGTGAATCGGTCAAGGCGATGAAGGCGACGCTTCGCGGTGCGGACATCGCGGCACGTTACGGCGGAGAAGAATTTTGCGTGCTGCTTCCGCAGACGACGCTGGCCGAAGCCCGGACGATTGCCGAGCGCATCAGGCAAAGTGTTGAGAACATTGAATTTGACGAACGCGGAATCACGGTCAGCATCGGCATTTCGACATTTTCATACGGAGTTTCGGGGGCTGAAGAAGTAATTCGCGCCGCCGACGAAGCAATGCGCCGCGCGAAATCGAGCGGCAAAAACAACGTTCAGATCAGTGAAGCGGCGGATCAAGGTTGATGAACGAGACAAAACGAATCCTGGCGACGGTTCCGGCGGCTGACTTTATCGGCCGCGAGGCGGAGCTTCAGGCACTGATCACTCACGCGCACCGGACGACCGGCAACTTTGGGATGCATCTTATCGCGGCTCCGTCGATCGGGCTTTCCGAACTTCTGCGGCAGTCTTTCGATCAATTGTTCGCCGACGCGACCGGACCGATCCCGTTCTACTTCAGTTTCCGGCGCGAGGAATCCGCAATGGAATCGGCGCTCAGGTTCACGCAGGAATTCATCCTTCAAACGGTCGCGTTCAGGCGCCGCAACGACGCGCTGCTCGATTTCGGCGGCGACGTCTGTGAGATCGCCCAGATTTCGACGCCCGGCGATACGCACTGGATCGACCGGCTGCTTGAAACATGCCGTCTTGAAAGCCGGCTGAACAATGAACGGGCATTTTTGCGGACTGCGTTCGGCGCTCCGCTTCGGGCATTCGCGAACGGCGCCGGATCGTTCGTCATGATCGACGATCTTGACGCCGCGCCGCCGGAATTGCTCGGCGAACTCACGTCCGTGTTTTCACGCTTCGAAATGCCTTTCGTGTTTGCTTCACGCAGGCGTTGCGAAATCGACCGAATTTCGCTTGAAGCCCAGGAACTTGAACCGCTCGGGTTTGAAGATGCGGGCCGCTTAGCGGAAGCGGCGGCGGCGCGCATGAAAGTCGGACTGACCGACCAGGCGCGTGATCTGATCGCGGTTCAGTTGGGCGGCAATCCGACGTTCATCGGCGGCCTGATCCAGTCGGCGGCAGAATACGGCGCGGCGCTCGACAGCTTTGCGAGAGTCGAAAAGGTTTACACCGACGAGATCTTCGGAGGCCGCATCGGCCGGTACTTTGGCGCCGTTCTGAATGATCTCGTTCCGGACGCGAAACTTCAGAAACAGGTCGTCGGCGCGCTTTTTGACGCGATTCAGCATAAAGATCGTTCGATCCACGCCGAGGACTGGAGGCGATCATTCAATCTCGATGCCGATTCCTATTATCGCCTTTTGAACGGCTTGAATGTCCGCGAATTCATCGGTTTCACGTCGAATCTGATCGAACCCGCGCGGACAAATGTTCCGCTTTGCGATTACATCGTCGGGCGATTCCGGCTGGAAACGATCCGCCAGAACCGGGCGTTGACGATCGGCGAGTCGCTGACCGAATTCGTCAAGCGCGCGCCGGCGACGATGGCGAGGTTTTATCGCGAAAACTCGGCTGTCGGACTGCGTGAACTTCTCGCCGCGTTCGATCATCAGGAAGTTCCGAGGGCGCTTTTCGACTATCATGCCTTTCGCGGTGAACTGAAGGGAATGCCGGATGTCGAAATCATCGGCAAGGCGCTTGAGTTTGAAGACCCGATCACGCTGCCGCAGATCGTCTACGCCGCGCACACTGTCGCCGTTTACCCGTCGATTTCGCAGGTCATCGAGCGCAATCGGTCGGCGGTCGCGCTCGGGTTTATCGAATCAAGTTACCGCGACGGCGACGAGATCGTCTGGATCGCGGCCGAGATCGACTCAAAACTCGAAGCTTCGAAGGAGTTGACCGAGTTCTGGTGCGACCGGCTGGAGATGGTTGCGCATGTCTGCAATTTTTCGAATTTTCGGTTATGGCTTGTTTCGCCCGAGGGCTTCTCGGACGACGCTTTGGCGGTCATCGATGAACGCGGGGCGATCGGTTCAAGCCGGAAGCAGGTCGATTTGCTGATAGATTTTCTCGGTGCGCCGATCGAGGCGACGCTCAAGTCGAACGAATATGAAATGGTCGTTCCGATGGGTGAAGACACGGAGATCATCGCCGCGCAGACGATCGAAGAGATCGCCCGCCGCCATCATTTTGCGCCGAAAGCGATCAATCAGATCAAGACCGCGTTGGTTGAAGCCTGCATCAACGCCGTCGAGCATTCAAACAGTCCCGACAGAAAGATCTACCAGCGTTTCGTTGTCGATGACGACCGGATTACGATCACGGTTTCGAATCGGGGGCTTCGCCTCAAAGACAAGGAACTTCGTGAGATCAACCCGAGCGAAGGCCGCCGCGGCTGGGGACTCAAGCTGATGAGATCGCTGATGGACGATGTCCGCATCGACCAAACCGACGACGGCACGCGGATCACGATGACGAAGAAACTCTGAGCAGACGGCAGATTTCAGACGGCAGACGTCAGACGTCAGATGTCAGATTTCAGACGGCAGACGGCAGATGTTAGCATTCTGGATCAGGAACGGATTCAGGCGTACTGACTGCCAAAACCTCAATTGCCGCGGCCTTCAGGCCGTGGGTCAGGAACTCCAAAAATAATCGGGCATTAGCCGAAACTCGTGAGTTGGGCTAAAGCCCGGTTCTTTTAGGGAGATTCAACCCACTAGCTGAAGCTAGTGGCAAGTCATGCTCTGCCAGATGTTGATGCGCATGGAATCTGACCGCCAAACGGTCAATTGCCACGGCATTCGGGCCGTGGATCGGGAACTCTGATAATAATCTGGCTTTAGCCGAAACTCGTGAGTTGGGCTAAAGCCCGGTTTTATTAGGGAAATTCAATCCACCAGCGGAAGCTAAACGCGGTCCAGCCAGCGAGTTTCGCCCCGGCCGCGAGCCGGTCTTCGGTCGAACACCGATAGTCTCCGACGATCCACGACCATTCGGCGACATTGTCAAGCATCAACAGATCGGAAACCGTATTCGATACACCGTTGATTCCCCAATATTCTACAGGCAGCGGATTCCGGAGGTAGTTTACAGGTCCGTCCTGAAGCCCAAACGGGTCAACT
>JBGASE010000029.1:0-24898 GCA_044229875.1 Pyrinomonadaceae bacterium
AAGCTCACGACCGAGACCGGTTACCGCAACACGAACGGTGCCGATCTACGGATCGCGCTTTGCTATCCGAACACTTACTCGATCGAAATGGCGAATCTTGGGCTCCACACGATGTATGAGCTGTTCAACAGTATTCCCGGCGTCGCGTGTGAACGGGTCTTCCTTCCGGACGGCGATGAACTGAAAGAATACGAACGGTCGCGGTCGCGATTGATGTCGCTTGAGTCCCAAACGCCGGTCACGGATTTCGATGTCGTCGCGTTTTCAATTTCGTTCGAGACCGATTATCTGAATATGGCTTCGATGCTCGAACTATCCGGAATCCCGGTGTGGGCCCGCGATCGAAATCATTTTCACCCGCTCGTGATCATGGGCGGCGCGGCATCGTTCCTTAATCCTGAACCGATCGCCGATTTCACTGATCTGATCGCGGTTGGCGAAGGCGAAATCCTTGCATATCAGCTGGTTGACGCGATATTCGAGAACGAATCGAAGGACGAGATTCTGCTTGCGCTGGCGCGGATCGGCCGCGGCTTTTACGTGCCGTCGCTTTACGATCCGATTTACAACGATGACGGAACGGTTTTCGACTATATTCCGAAGGAAACCGGAGTTCCCCGCCGCGTCGGACGTGCATTGGCGGCAGTCAATCCGAAGGAAGGAACCCTTCGCCGCTCGATCAAGCGCGGCGAGAGCGAACTCCATGAGATCTTGCTGAATCAGGATGTGTTCTGTCCGTCGACGTCGGTCTGGGCGCCGGAAGCCGAGATGGGCGACAGGCTGCTGGTTGAAATATCGCGCGGATGCTCGCAGGGCTGCCGTTTCTGCTGGGCAGGCTACAATTATTACCCGCCGCGCGTCGTGCCGGCCAAAGACATTCTTGCAAAAGCGGCTGAATGGAGATCACGGACCGACAAGATCGGACTTGTTTCGACTGCCGTCTGCGATCATCCCGAGATTTCGACGATCCTGCGCGAGCTTCGCGCGATGGATTATCGGATATCGGTTTCGTCGTTGAGGCTCGATCAGATCTCCGATGAACTTCTCGACGCGCTGGTCGAATCAAAAGACCAACAGATTGCGGTCGCGCCCGAGACCGGCTCTGATCGTCTGCGTCGGGTGATCAACAAGAATCTGACGAACGACGAAATCGTCGATATTTGCGGATCGGTGTTCGATCGCGGAATGCTGACGCTCAAACTCTATCTGATGGTCGGTTTGCCGACCGAAACGGACGAGGATCTCGATGCGATGTTTGATTTGGTCGCGCGGATCAAGGACCGCATGCTTGAGGCTGGAAAGAAATTCGGACGCGCCGGAAAAATCATCCCGAGTCTCAACGGTTTTGTGCCGAAACCGAACACGCCGCTTCAGTGGGACGCGATCTGCGAAGAAAGAGAACTCAAGCGGAAACTGAAATATGTCTGCAAAGGTCTGGCGAAGATCCCGAACGTCGAGGTTCGGTTCATGTCAGCCCGGATCGCTCATGAACAGGCACTTTTTTCGTCCGGCGACCGAAGCGTAGCACGGGTAATTCACCATGCGGCGACGCGCCGCGTTGCGATCCGGGACGCGGTTCGCGAACTGAACTTCGACGAGTACTTTCACATCATGCGCGACCGAAGTTACGATGAGTTTCTTCCGTGGTCGATCGTCGATTCGGGTCTCTCGTTCGAATTTCTCAAGACTGAACATGAAAAATCGCAGGCAAGTCTCTCATCGAAACCTTGTCCTGCGGTCGAAAAATGCACAACTTGCGGCGTTTGTCCGTCTACGTGGCTGGCCGACGCACCTCAATCGCTGATCAATATCCAACCGTTGAAAGTGCGTGAAGCGCTCGCCGTTTGACAACTAATCCATTGCCGATTGAAAACCGGTCGGCGTCGCCGTATTGTCGAAAGTGTACTTGTAGTTATAGATACCGAACGGCACGATCGAAACTTCCTGCTCGTACGCAACGTGAACCGTCAATACGTTACTCTGCATCTTGACATCGATAAACGCATCCGGCGGTAGCTGATTCTTGGCGGCCAGGGTTTTCAGTTTCTTTTTCGTCATTTCAACCGGATTGCCCATCGACGACGGCATGACCATCGCCTGAACCGCCGCCGTGTGCATTTCCTGTTTGAAGTTCTCGCCGTTATACGCAACCGGAACCCAATTGATCAGCGCATTTCCGGCGATCAAAAGGACCGCCGCGACGATCAGCAACTTGGGTCCGGCGCTTCCACGCTCGGAGACTCTCGAAGCATTGATTTCTCTCATTTACTGACTACTCCACTCAAACTTGTTAAACCGGACATTTGAGGACTTCGACGACGCATTCCCGAATGGACTCTTCGGATATTTCCGAACCTGCGACGATAACCGGCTTCCCAATCCCGCGTAACAGGACCCAATGAAGGTCGCCGGCGACGTTTTTCTTATCTGCCAGAAATCGGCTGATGACCGAATTTGCGTCAATTTGATGTGTATCAGGCAGTCTTCCGACCGACATTACAACATCGTTTAACAAGTTTAATTCATCTTGACCGAAAAGTTCAAGACTTTTCGAGAGTCTTGCAGCAAAGACAATTCCGATGCCGACGGCCTCTCCGTGTTTGAAGTAACGGTAGTCGGTCTCTTTCTCAAGCGCGTGCGCCAGCGTGTGTCCGAAATTTAGGATCTTCCGCGACCGCCCGTCGGTTCTTCCAACGTTTTCAAACTCATCGCCGGCGACGAGTCCGGCCTTGAATGAGACTTGTTCGAATATCAGATTGGCAAGCGCAGTCGAAAATTGAGTGTCGTTGAAATGTCGTGAAAATCGTCCTGTCGGGTACTGTGAAAGAAAATTGCGCGTTAACGCAAACAAACCGCCGCCGCCAAGCGCGGCGTGTTTGACCGCTTCACAAAATCCGGCGACCACTTCCCTTCGCGCCAGTGTTTTGAGTACCGAAACGTCGATCAGTACGCCAGACGGCTGATGAAATGCGCCGACAAGATTTTTGCCGTGTTCGGTGTTGATTCCGGTCTTTCCGCCGACCGATGAATCGATCATCGAAAGCAACGTCGTCGGAATCTGGAGAATTCCGATGCCGCGCAGGTACGATGCGGCGGCAAATCCGGCAAGGTCGCCGACCACTCCGCCGCCGAGCGCGACAACGATGTCAGTCCGCGAAAGCCCGACGGAACCGAAGACGCCAAGCAATTCGTGAAGCGATCTCAGGTTCTTGAACCGTTCGCCGTCACCGATGTTCCACAACGTAACGTCGAATCCCGCGTTGGCAAGCGATGTTCGGACCGTCTCACCATACAACCCCGAAATTCGTCGGTTCGAAACGATGACCGCCTTTGAAGGCCGGTTGCCGAGTAGGGCTCGCGCCCATCCGCCGCAACGATCGAGAATTCCGCTACCGATCGCAATCGGATAAGAACTTGCCTCGACATGTGTTGTGATCTTGATCGTCCGTTCCACTTTGAACCGCTCCTCAGCCTAAAAAGACAAAAGCCGTAAGATGATCTTACGGCTCAAATCTTAAAAATTAAAAGCAGGCGAAGCAACGTGGAAGTGCACCGCACCTGCCAATGCGTAGTAACTGTCCTCACCCCAGCTACCACTAGAGGCGACGGATTCACCGACCGCCTCAATTGATTCAACTATAAACCTTCCGAAGTTCGTTTGGCAAGCGATTTGTCAGGATCAACCCAAAGTTGTCCGAATCACTTCGGCCAAACCGTTCGCCTGATCGGCGATCATCTCTTCAGTCGGCCCTTCGATCATCACCCGCGCGAGATTTTCCGTTCCCGAATAGCGCAACAGCAATCGACCGGAGTTGCCGAGTTTGGCCTCAACCGCGCGTGCCGCATCAGCAATTTCGGCAATTTCGTCAAACGGACGCTTTTCGCGAACCTTGACATTGATCAGAATCTGCGGACAACGAGTAAATCCGCGGGTCAGTTCTGAAAGCGACGCCTTTTGCTCGAACATTGCTTCGAGCACAAAAAGTGCGGTCATCATTCCGTCGCCGACAAGGCTCTTTTCCGGAAAAATGATGTGGCCGGATTGTTCGCCGCCGACCGAAGACTGCGAATTGATCAACTCTTCAAGGACGTATTTGTCGCCGACCGCTGTCCGAATCAACCTGATTTGCTGTGAAGCCAGAGCAATCTCGAGGCCAAGATTGCTCATCACCGTCGCGACCACGGTTTGATTGGCGAGCTCGCCGTGGTCCGACAGAAGACGTGCCATGATCCAAAGCACCGCATCACCGTCAACAATTTTCCCTGCTTCATCGACGAATAGTGCGCGGTCGGCATCGCCGTCAAACGCGATTCCGAGGTCCGCGTTTTCAGCGACGACGATCCGCTGCAAATGTTCAAGATGAAGCGATCCGCAGTCGAGATTGATGTTTCTGCCGTCCGGGACGCGGAAAACCGCGACAACATCCGCCCCGAAATTGCGGAAAAGAAGCGGTGCCAGTTCATGTGCCGCGCCGTTGGCGCAATCGACGACGATCTTTCGTCCGCCAAGCCTGAGATCGGCGAACCCTTCTGCGAGATAACTCAAATATCGGTTGAAATACGAATCCCGGTTCGCGTTATCGACAGCGATGTCACTTGAAGGGTTGTAGCCGATCGATGCACGGATATCGGCTTCGATCCGCCGTTCGATCTCTGCCGAGATCTTCTTTCCGGACGGAGAAAAAACCTTGATGCCGTTGTCATGATACGGATTGTGGGAAGCGCTGATGACGACACCAGCATCGAAATCGAATTCGCGGGTCAGAAAAGCAACGCCCGGAGTCGTCATGACGTCGGCCGAATCGCATGTTCCGCCCTCGCTGACGACGCCGCGATGGATCGCGCTTTCAATCCACGGGCCCGATTCACGGGTGTCGCGCCCGGTAATCACCCGCGGCGGTCGTCCGGAATGTTCCCGCAACTGGCGGGTCAATGAGCGGCCGACGATCTCGATGGTTGCCGCGTCGAGCGGAAATACTCCGGCCTCGCCGCGCATCCCGTCCGTTCCGAATAGTTGTTTCATACGAATCTTCCTAAAGTATCAATCGCCGTCGAACTTCCGGTCGCCGGCGACAAACATTGAGGATACAACAATTTTCCGCCGAAATCCTCGAATTCACACTAATTATAATCGTTTGTTGTGGTTTCCATAATTTTTTCTCAATGAACTTGACAACCCGCGCACCGTTAAGCGAATCTTAACGTGGCGATTGTCTGATCGCCGCACGCGCTCAAATTTCGCAAAATCCAATATTTTTGATAGACGCCGGAACAAACGCATTATGAAATTGTCCCCTTTGGTCGCCTTCGTCGTTGCATCAGCAGTCATTTCGGTTGCCGGTCAGACTCCGGTTTCAACACCTGCCCAGACACGTCCGCGCGTCATTGTCGTCGGATCGCAGCCGACGCCGAACTCGAATCCAAAGGTGATAGTTACCAACCCGGCGCCGACGCCGAGTCCGATCATTGTCGGCCGGCCGACACCGCAGCCGACCGTCGTCGTTCCGACCGGCGAATCGCTGAGTCTCGGACAGATCCGGCAGAAGCTCGCCGAAGCAAAACGCGAGATGGCGGTTCGGCCACTGACGATCGCGATGTCCGACGGCATCACGCCGGCAACTCAGATGGAACTTGTACGCGTCGCCTTTCACGACCGGGAAACACGGCAGATCGATTTTGTGACACTGACCAAGGATGCGTTCCTTACGAAGAATTCCGAATATTTGCTGACATCCGCGGCGATGAAGATGGTCAAATTCCGGACACTGCGGCCGAACGGAGTGAACACGCCGGTTACGATCGCCGATCTTGGCGGAAAGGCGCATATTCCGTTGATGGTTCAATATCCGGTTGTCCGCAACGGTATCTATTACGAAACCGCGTATTATATGTCGACGCATCCTGAGCTCATCACTCCGGAGGTTGTCAATGCCGGCAAACTTTACGTCCGGAGCACGATCGACGCGGCCCGGGAGAAGCTTCGGCAAAAGGGCCTGAGCATTTCACCGAAGGCCGCCGATATCGCCGAACGGCTCTCAATCGTCGAACACGTCGACCATTACCGCTTTCGGACCGAATATCATCCGGTGATTTTCAATGACGTTTTCGCGCTCTATGCCTTGAATGAAGGGCAGACTTACAGATATTCAGTATCGTCGGCCGGCGCCGGCGGCATGGTCCAGATGATTCCGTCAACCTACCGCATGATCAGGGCCCGATTCCCCGGTGCGGGGCTGATGCCGGATTTTGTCGCCGGAATGCAGAATCACGCGAATGCCGCGCAGGCAATGTTGCTCTACATTCAATCTACATACGACGATCTTCTGCAAAGCCCGACGATCGTCGAGGCACTGGCGACCGGGCTCGCGACCGATTTCGAACTTCTTTCGGCCGGTTACAATTCAAATCCCGCAAAACTCGCCGGCTATATCAAGCGTGGCGGCACGAACTGGAGAAACCTGATCCCGCGTGAAACACAGATCTACCTGCAGATCAATGCATCGCTCGACAGATTCGTCCCGGTCGTTTTGAGAACCAAATAACTAACGCGAAAAACCGCCAAATAAAAAAGCCGCGATTCATCGCGGCTTTTTTATTTGGCATCCGGCTTCTCAAGACGTCTGCGCGGTTTTATACGCGGGTAGCGTGACACGCGCTTTTGGTTCCTTCTTCAGACCAAGAACCCAATCGGCCTGCATCAGCGTGTGAATATCGCGGGTTCCCTCATAAATGACGGCCGCTTTGCAGTTGCGAAGATAACGCTCGACCGGGTAGTCGTTCGTATAACCATTGGCACCATGCACCTCGATCGCCATCGACGCCGCCTTTTCGGAACGCGTCGTTGCCTGCCATTTCGCAAGGCTGGCGGCACGCGCCGACGGCATTCCGAGGTTTTTCATCGATCCGCACTGCAGCCACAAGAGGTGCGACATCTGATAGTCCGCTTCCATCTCGGCGATTTTCTGCTTCACCAACTGGAAAGTCGCGATCTTCTGACCCTGAACTTCACGGGTGTTGGCATACGCCGCCGCCGCATCGCGCGAAGCACGGATCACACCGGTTGCTCCGGACGCGACCGTGTACCGACCGTTTTCGAGCGAAAACATCGCGATCTTGAAGCCTTCGCCCTCGTTTCCAAGCATGTTCGCCGCGGGTACACGGACGTCCTGAAGTGAAAAGTACCCGGTGTTTCCGGCTTTGATCCCGAGCTTTCCATGAATCGTCCCCGAAGAAAATCCCGGCATCGTCCGCTCGACGATGAAACATGAGATTCCCGAATGATCGCGGACCTTCTGCTTTTCGGGATCGGTCCAGCAAAAGAAGAGAAAGTGATCGGCGACGTCGGCGAGCGAAATCCACATCTTTTCACCGTTCAGGATCCAGTCGTCACCGTCGCGTCTCGCATATGACCGCATTCCGACGACGTCGCTTCCCGCGTTGGGTTCGGTGAGACCGAACGTCGCGAGTTTCTCGCCCTTGGCCTGCGGAACCAGATACTTCTGTTTCTGTTCCTCGGTGCCCCACGTCAGAACCGAAAGTGAATTCAGCCCGACATGAACGCTCATCGCCACCCGCAGAAACGTATCGCACGCCTCAAGTTCCTCGCATACGAGCCCGAGCGAGACATAATCGAAACCGGCGCCGCCGTATTCTTCCGGAATACAAACCCCGAGGAGTCCAAGTTCCGCCATCTTTTCAAAAACCCTCGGTTCGAAATGCGATTTCTCATCCCATTCCTTGATGTACGGCGCCACCTCTCCGGCGCAAAACTCGCGGACGGTGTTCTGGAGCGCGATTTGCTCTTCAGTCAATTGTAAGTCGATCACTTTTTGTTATTACCTCTCTGAAATCGTTAATATGATAAAATTCAGGCAATCTGTCCTGTCCTAAGTTTAACATTTTGCGCACGTTTGGCTAACAGTGGCGCGATTGAAATGAAATGAAAATTCTTCTGACCATATCGTTCGTTATCGCGCTCGCAATCGGCATTGCGGCCCAACCGATTGCCCGTGATGAGCGCTTGCCGAAAATGCCGCGGCTACTGACGCTTCGCGAGCAAATGAATGTCCGCCAAGGCTGGCTCAGGAAGCGATTTGAGTCCGTACTCCCGGCGATGATGCGGAAACACGGCATCTCAATGTGGATCGTGACGACCGAGGAGTTTCATACCGATCCGGTAATTCCTTCGATCACGCCGCCGGTTCCGATCGTCGGGCGTCGGGATTTCTTCATCTTTTTCGACACCGGAACTAACGTCGAACGGATCGCGGTCGTGAGATACGATGAAGAGCAGCTGAAACAGCATTACCGGCTCATGAGTCCGCCGTCGGACAAACTCGGTGAAACGCTGAAATCGATCGTCGAAACACGGGATCCGGCGTCGATCGCTCTGAATTTCGGCTATCGGCGCGGACAGACTGACGGAATCACGCATGACGCGTTCAAGTTTCTTGCTGAATCTCTCGGTCAGAAGTACGAAAAACGGTTCGTGTCGGCGGGGAATCTGATCACCGATTATCTCGACACCCGCCTTCCGGAGGAACTTGATCATTACCGGACGGCCGTGCTCGTCACAGATATCCTCACGCGGCGCGCGTTTTCAAACGAGGTCATCCGGCCCGGGATCACGACTGTCGGCGACGTGCGCTGGTGGTTTCTTCAGCAGCTGAACGACCTCGGTCTCGACACATGGTTTCAGCCTGATATCCGGATCCAGAGGCGGGCGGTCAGCAATTCGCAATCGCAGCAGTTTCTGAGCGTCGCGTCGGAGTCTGACATCATCCGGCGCGGCGACGTCATTCATATCGATTGCGGACTCAATTACATGGGACTTTCGACCGATTGGCAAAAACATGCCTATGTCCTCGGTCCGGGCGAGAAAACGGTACCCGTCGGACTCCGTCAGGCGATGCGCAACACCAATTCGCTTCAGGACGCACTGACAGGAATTGCACGGCCCGGAATGACCGGCGCCGAGGTTTACGACGCGACGATGGCCGAAATGAAACGCCAGGGGATCGAAGCGATGATCTATTCGCATCCGATCGGGAATCACGGTCACGGACTCGGGCCGTCGATCGATTTTCGGCGGACGCTCGGAAACTCCCCGGAGCGCTTCCGGCTCGGTTCGTATACGTCGATCGAACTCAATACGTCAACACCGGTTGCCGAATGGGGCGGACAAAAGGTCACGATCATGGGCGAGGACGATGCCTACATGACCGCCGATGGATTCAAGTTCGTCCGGCCACGGCAAAACGCATTTTACATAATCAAATGATCTCGATCGCGGAAGCCCATGAAATTATCCGCGGAGCGGTCGGCAGAACGGAAATTACCGATGTCGCGCTCGCGGACTCGGTCGGATACGTTCTGGCAGGCCCGGTTTTTGCCGATCGCGATCTGCCGCCGTTCGACCGGTCGCAGATGGACGGTTTCGCCGTCCGGTCCGAGGACTGCGCAGCACCCGCAGAACTATCGGTCGTCGGCGAATCGGTCGCCGGCAAACGCTTCGATCGCTTACTCGCACGCGGTGAGGCGGTCCGCATCATGACCGGCGCGCCGCTCCCTGACGGCGCCGATGCGGTGCAACAGGTTGAAAAGACCCGATCTGACGGCGACCGTGTCGTCATTGACGGCCCGGTCAGCCCGGGCCTCAACATCGTCAGGAAAGCTGCGGAGATCAGAAGCGGAACGCTAGTTTTTGAGTCCGGAACTACAATCACGGCCGGCATGATCGCGTCGCTTGCGTCATTCGGCCTTCACACGGTCCGCGCCAGACGCAAGCCGTCGGTCGAGATTCTTGCGACCGGAAGCGAGATCGTCGATGTCTCCGAGCGGCCCGGACGTGACCAGATCCGTAACTCGAATTCTCCGATGCTCGCCGCGTTCGTCCGATCGCTCGGCGTTGAACCGGTGGTTCACCCGATCGTTTCCGATGACCTGGAGGCGCTGACGGAAACGGTCGCAGAGATATTGAGGCGCCGCCCCGATTTCCTTCTTATTACCGGAGGTGTTTCGGTCGGCGATTACGATTTCACGAAACCCGCACTGACCTCGGCCGGCGCCGAGATCTTCTTTGAAAGGGTCAGGCTCAAACCCGGAAAACCGACGGTCTTCGGACGTCTCGGAAAGACGCTTGTTTTTGGTCTTCCCGGAAATCCGGTTTCCGTTGCCGTTACCTTCTTTTTGTTCGTTCGATTTGCAATGATGTTGATGCAGGACTCGGCCGATCCCGAACTTCGAACCGGAACCGCAGTCGCATCCGGACGCATCAAAGGAGCGGTCGAACGGGATTGTCTGATTCCGGTGTCGTTGTCGACTACGCCCGAGGGAAAAATGTCGATCAGTGCGGTCCGCTTCACCGGATCATCGGATTTTGTCGCATTCGCCCGCGCCGAAGCGCTGGCGTATGTTCCGGCCGGCAATTCGATCGCCGCCGGTGAGACCGCGACGATTCACTTTCTGAATATATGAACGAACCGGCGGCATTGGCCCATGAGGCGATTCATGAAACAGTCGAGCAATTGCTTTCGGGCGATGTCCGCGGACGGCTGCTCGACGTGCCGACCGGCGAGGGAGCGCTGGCCAAGAGACTGTTGCGTTTGGGTTTCGATGTCGAATGCGCCGATCTTTATCCCGGAATTTTCAAACTTGCCGGAAAGTCGGCAACGGAAGCGGATCTCGACGGCCGGCTGCCCTATAACGACGCATCGTTCGACATCGCGGTTTGTGTCGAAGGACTCGAACATATCGAGAATCCCGCCAATGCGATCCGCGAGTTCGCCCGTATCCTGCGGCCGGGGTCGACGCTCATCGTTTCAGTTCCGAATATCATGAACATCGAAGAACGCCTCAAATGGCTGTTTTCCGGATACACCTCGCATTTCAAGCCGTTGTCCAGACCGGTGCTCGATTCGATCACCGACGAATTCGGCGGAATGGAAGAAATCGCGCTGCACGTAAACCCGATCGGTTATTCCGAAGTCCGGTATTTGCTCGAAAAAAATGGTTTTGAGCTCGAGCGGGTTCTGCCGGACGCAACGAAGGGACGACTCTGGCTATTTGCGCCGTTGGTATTTTTGATCCGCATTGCTTCGAAGTTCATGTCTCAAACCAAACGCCGTTCGCGCTGGACCGACGAACTTAACTCGGATCCCGTACTTCTTGGCGGCAACACTCTGATTTTCCGGGCACGGAAGAAGGAAGTCCGATCATGACAAAATTGAGCCATTACGACGAACTCGGAAAGATCCGAATGGTCGATGTTTCGGAGAAGAATACGACCGCCCGGAGAGCGGTCGCGTCGGCCAAGGTGATTTTGTCGCCGGCCACGCTCGAGAAACTGAAATCGCAGGCGAATCCAAAGGGCGATCCGCTTGAAATCGCGCGGATTGCCGGAATCATGGCGGCCAAGAAAACGGCCGATCTGATCCCGTTGTGTCATCAGATCAGTCTGACGAAGGTGAACGTCATTTGCGAGTTTACGACATTCGGCATCCAGCTTTCGGCCGAGGCGAAAACCTCGTCCCAGACCGGAGTTGAAATGGAGGCATTGACCGCCGTTTCGGTCGCCGCCCTGACGATTTACGACATGTGCAAAGCTGTCCAGAAAGATATTGAGATCACCGAAGTCCGGCTCGAATCGAAGACCGGCGGCAAATCGGGCGAGTTCAAACGCTGAAATTTTTCTCGCATACGACGAACTTTGCGCTAGAATGGAACGTATTCGATTGAAAACAACGGCTTGAGGAAACATTATGAACTACCAGATTCCGGAAGACGTCAAACCGCAATTCAACCTGCTTATTCTGGCAACCGTCGCAAGCGTCGTAATTTGGGCGATCGCGACCTGGGTCTTTTCCCCGGCCGCGTACATCTTTTATCCGCTCCAGCTTTTTGCGACCTTCATACATGAGGGCAGCCACGCACTCGCGGCGGTGATTACCGGAAGCGCGGTCGAAAGCCTCACGGTTTCGCCCGATACGAGCGGGCTGGTATGGTCGCGTCCGAACGGCTGGTTTGCCGGACTTTTTATTTCGAGCGCCGGATACATCGGAACGACCCTTTTCGGAACATTGCTTTTGCTTTGGATGCGCGCCGGGTTCAATGCACGGATCGCGCTTTACGCTTCGGCCGGATTTATCGGCGTCATGACGCTTGTTTTCGGATTCATGTTTCCGCTGACAAACATTCTCTCGCCCAATTTTTCGGCCGGCGGCGTCTTTTTCACGATCTTTTCGGGCGCGGTACTGACGGCCGCATTGTTTGGGACAGCGCGTTTTGCATCGGTCAAGTGGACGGATTTTGCGCTTGCGTTCCTCGCCGTTCAATGTCTGCTCAATTCGTTGTTCAGTCTGAAGGACCTGTTTGTGCTCTCGGCGGCGACTGATGTCCAGACCGACGCTGCAAACATGGCCGCGTCAACCGGCATTCCGGCGCTTGTCTGGGTTTTGATTTGGGTGGTTGTATCGGTCGTGATGATCTCAGGCGGCCTGCGGCTGTTTGCGATCCGCAAGCGATCTCTGAATGAGGAACTTCCCTTTGAGGACTGAAATCCGACGAAAGACGAAGAAGAGCATTTACGCGACGATTTCACCGACGAGGTCATATTCAAGAGCCTCGGTGATCAGGACTTCGTAAACTTTACCGATCTTCGGCTCAAAACCCTCGGGCATGTCGTTGATCAGGATGTATCCGTCGATCTCTTGCGCCTGACCTTCGGTCCGCCCCTGAAACAACAGGTCCGATTCCTTCGAGAATCCCTCGAACATGACTTTCATGCGCTGTCCGATGCGTTTTCGGTTCTTTCGCTTCGAAATCTTCGCCTGCTCCTTCATCAATCGGTTCCGACGCTGCTTGGCGATTCTCGGATCAACTTTGTTATCGAGTTCATAGGCCGGAGTCCCTTCCTCGTCCGAGTAAGTGAATACGCCGACGTTGTCAAACTCGCAATTGTGGACAAAAGTCATCAGCTCTTCAAAATCCTCGTCGGTCTCGCCCGGAAATCCGGTGATGAATGTGGTTCTGATCGTGATTCCCGGCACCCGTTCGCGAACGCGTGCGATCAGCCGTTCAAGACTTTCACGCGTTCCGCCGCGTTTCATCAGTTTCAAGACGTTGCGTGAACCGTGCTGAAGCGGCATGTCAAGATACTTGACCGCCTTCGTGGTTTCAGCGATCGCTGAAAGAAACTCGTCGCTGATATGCGTCGGGTAAGCATACATCACCCTGATCCAAGTCAATCCGTCGATTTCCCCGAGAGCGCGAATCAGTTTCGCAAGCGCTTCGGTTTCACCCAGATCTTCTCCGAACCTCGACGAATCCTGGGCGATGAGCACGATTTCACGCACACCGTCGGCGGCCAAATCCTGCGCCTCTTTGAGAATCGATCCGAATCTGCGCGATCTGAAAGAACCGCGCATCGACGGGATCGAACAGAATGCGCACGGGCGGTCGCACCCTTCGGCGATCTTGATGAACGCCGTGTGAGACTCGGTCGCACGGAATCTTGGACTGTCAAAATCGTAAAGATACGTCGCCGATTTGTTTCCGATCGGCGAAAGCGGAAGCGCCTGAAAGTCGACCGAATCGTCGGCGGCCTCAAGTATTCGGCCGATTTCGTTCGTACCGATGAATGCGTCGACGTCCGGGAGTTCTTTGATCAGTTCATCGCGATAACGCTCGACCAGACATCCGGCAACAACAACACGTTTCGCGCCGCCGCCGGTTTTCATCGCCGTTGCTTCAAGAATCGCCTCAATCGACTCCTGTTTCGCCGACTCGATAAATCCGCAAGTGTTGACGACAATCGTCTCGGCGCTATCCGCGTCGTTCGTGATCTCATACCCCGCCGACTTCAATTGCCCCATCATAACCTCGGAATCGACGAGATTCTTCGGGCACCCGAGACTGACAAACCCTACCTTTTTCATAACCTGAACTCGAAATTGTTAGATTATCACAGAGCGCCGCGTTCCGGGTGCTCGAGTCGGGAAAGCATCGATTCGATCTCATCCAATTCGTCTTCGGTGAGGTCTTGTCCGCCGAATCGAACTCGGTTGTATTGCGACGCAATCGCGGTCGCCTCGCTGATTCCGACACTGCCGGCAAACTCGAGCGGCGTCTGCCAGGGCTCGCGGATGAACCCGCGCTTCGCAAGCGCGCGTTGCATCCGCTCGTAAAATTCGATGACGTTCGTCGTTCGCCGGCGCATCATCATTGCCAGCAACCTTTTAAACAGATTCTCGGTGCGGATCTTTCGCCACAGGATACCGCCGGCCATGATCGAAACACCGACGACGAATATCGCGAGGATCGCCTTCCCGATCGCGAGCGCGCTCGATCCGACTCCCTCGTCGCCGCGGACTTCACGCCACCATTGCTGAAGGTCAGTTTGAAGGTCGTCGAGTCGTCCGGAGAGCGAACTCTGAAGATCGCTGAAGCCGCTGCTCATCGATTTGAAAAGCGACTTCTGTTCCTGATTGTCGTAGGCGACAAAATATTGGATCCAGAATGTCTCGAACGCTTCGAGATATTGTCCAAGCCGGGCGACGAATCCCGTCTCTGCAACCGTATTTGTCTGCCCGGCGAACGGCGTTGGATCAAACGGAACCCAAACTCTTTCCTGGGGAAAATACACTTCGACCCAGGAATGCGCATCTTTTTGCTTGACGACGAAAACATCTGCCGTTTCATTGTATTCGCCCTGCTGAAATCCGTTGACGACACGCGCCGCGATCCCCTGCGTGCGAAGCATCAGAACCATCGCCGAAGAGAAATACTCGCAATGGCCCTCACGAATATTGAAAAGAAAGTCTGCGACCGGCTGATCGCCGGAGGCTTTTTGCTCTAACGTATATCCGAATTGTGTCTGGAGATAGCCCTCAACCGCACGCGATCGGTCGAAACGGTTGTCAAAACCGCTCATCACGCTGCGGGCAAGTTCGGAAATACGGGGGTCAATCGTCGGCGGCAACTGCAGATATCTCGACGCCTCTTCCGCCGTGTAAACGCCGTAGTCGTCGCGAAGCGTTTCCGCAGTCGGCAACGCAATGTCGGACTGAACCGAATAGGTCGCGCGCTCCATTCCCGGGCGATATGCGGTCAGTCCGTCATCTTCGTCCTTGCGAAGTTCGCTGAATGATCCCTGCAGCAGAATCGCCCGTGGGCTGGTAAACACCACCGGCGTATCCATCGGTTCAAGATAGAACGTCTGCAGTATCAGCTTAGGCTTGCTAAAGCGGGCGCCGACCAGGAACGATTCGCGTTCGGTCCTGATAAACGTCATCTTCCGGTTCCGAGACTGCTTCCATGAAAGGTTGTCGAATTCGTCAAGCGCAATTCCCCGCCATCGAAGTCCGTCGAAGCCCCGGTCGCGCGGCTGAACCCTGACGCGCATCACCGTTTCGTCGCTCTGCTGAATGCGGCCGATCTCGCCGAGCCGGACGCGGTCGGAAAATCCGGTCAGTCCTGTGAGACCGTTTTGATTCGCCCCAAAGCCTGCACCGCCGACGCGCGGCAGAAAAAAGAAGATCGGGGTTGAAACGGCAACGACGCCGACGAGGATCAGCACCGATGTCGCCGGAAGCCGTCGAAAGGGCGTTGAGTTTAGTTTCTCAGGCGCCGGATCTTCGTTAGTACCGGAATCCTTAACGAGACGCGCGGACTTACCTATCTCGAATGAAATGACGGCGACCGAGGTCACGAAAAGATACAAAAGCAAAACCGCAACGTAGAGCGGGCTGATGCTCAACGCGGCTGACAAGAGCACCTCGAAAAACGCCATCAGGTAAAGAAACAACCAATCGCGATCGCGCTTTTTTTGGAACAGCTTGATCAGTGAGAGTCCGAGAATGAAACGCGATAGCAGCCCGGCGAGGGCGCTTTCAGTGCCCGTCGCGATCCCGAAAACGCGAAACTTCCAGATGAGGTAGAACAACGGAATAGCGAGGACGACGAGTCCGGTGCCGACGCGGTCCGATATCTGAAATTTTGTCGATTCGAGTTTCCACGCGATTACGGTCATCAGTACGAAGACGGCGGCGAAGGCAGCACCGACGCCGCCCGCGACAAACAGCGCGAGAAATCCGCAAATTACGACGGCATAAGAGGTTAGATTGAAGAATGTCCTGAAGGTCATGCTGGCCGTGCCCGTTTACCGCCTTCAATTATAGGTTGGCTGTCTGTCGGCTGGCAATGAATTTTGCGACTAATCCGTCCGGCGCCGATTGAAATTGCCGGAAGATGACATTAGTTTTGAAGTTTATGCTGAAACGAAACGACGAAATCCGTTGCCCGAAGTGCTTCGGTCCCTCATTGAAATCCTGGGAGGATCTCGATCGGGATCAAAAAATGGTGGTTGAAAGGCATCCGGAACTTTCTGCGATCCCAAAATCGGAGCGGCCGAAGCGGCGATTTTGCATGCGATGTCTCACCTCCGATGATGGCAGACGCCCTGCAATCACCTAAAAAGTCGATTCAATAGTCGTCTGTTCCCGCCGCGCAACACCGGTATCATGCGCCGCTTTTTCGACGTCGCGCGCAACCGCCTCGCCGACGCGCCGGTCGAAAACGGAAGGAATAATGTAATCGGGATGGAGCTCATCATCGCCGATGATTCCGGCAATCGCCTGCGCCGCTGCAAGTTTCATCGCCTCATTGATTTGCGATGCCCGGCAGTTGAGCGCGCCGCGGAATATCCCCGGAAAACAAAGAACGTTGTTTATCTGATTCGGATAGTCGCTCCGGCCGGTTGCCATCACGGCGACGAGTCCCTGAGCATCTTCCGGCATGATCTCCGGAATCGGATTGGCCATCGCGAAGACAATCGGATCCTTCGCCATGTTTCTGAGATCCGATGCGTCGATGACGCCCGGAGCACTGAGTCCGAAGAACACGTCAGCGCCTTTGATGACGTCGTGAACCGTTCCTTCTTCTTTGTCCGGGTTGGTGTTTTTCGCAAACCACTCCTTTACCCAATTCATGTTCTTGCCGCGTCCCTGATACAGCGAACCGCTCGTATCGCAGCCGATGATATTCCGCACGCCGGCCGCCATTACGATTTTGGAGCATGCGACGCCGGCCGCGCCGATACCGTTGACGACGACCTTGATGTCTTCCATTTTCTTTCCGGTGATCTTGAGCGCGTTGATCAGGGCGGCGAGCACGACGACCGCCGTTCCGTGCTGATCGTCATGAAAAACAGGAATATCGAGCTCGTTCTTGAGCCGTTCTTCGATCTCGAAACAACGCGGCGCTGAAATGTCCTCGAGGTTGATCCCGCCGAACGCGACGCTGATATTCTTGATCGTTTCGACGATTTCGTGCGGATCCTTCGTGTTCAGGCAGATCGGAAATGCGTCAACGCCACCGAATTCCTTGAAAAGTTGGGCCTTGCCTTCCATTACCGGCATTGCCGCGGCCGGACCGAGATCGCCGAGGCCGAGCACCGCCGTACCGTCCGACACGACCGCAACCGTATTGCGCTTGATCGTCAGCGTATATGCTTTTTCGGGATCGCGGTGAATTGCCTCGCAGACCCGGCCGACGCCAGGTGTATAGGCCATTGACAAATCCGACCGTGTCTTGAGAGGAACCTTCGATATGATCTCGATCTTTCCGCCGAGATGCATCAGAAAGGTCTTATCTGAGGCATGAATGACCTCAACACCGTCGATGTTACCGACCGCTTCGACGATCTCGTCGTCATGCTGCTCGGAATAGGCGTTGACCGTAATGTCCCGGACCAGAAAGTTTCGCCCGACCGAAACAATGTCGATCGCGCCGATATCGCCGCCGGCATTTCCGATTGCGGTGGTGATCTCTCCCAATTTTCCCGGCCGGTTGTGAATCTTGACCCGCAGCGTCAGGCTGTAGCTTGCGTTCGGAGTTGGATTGCTGGACATAATCGCAAAAACGTTAGGATAACGCTTGAGTGGTGACTAATCAAACGGCGCTTTGGGACGAAGGTCACGAGAGTGGCCGGATAGCTCCGCGAACGATGGCGATCACCTCGACCTCATCGGCTCCGAGCTTGAGAACATCGTAATTCTGGTTTTCAGGATGGAGTTCGACGCTTCCGCCACGCCGAAAAATCCGCTTCAAGACTGCCCGGGAACCGGCGACCATCGCCACCACGATGTCGCCGTCACGCGCGAACGACCGCCGTTCGACGATGGCGATATCACCCTCGCGGATCTGCGCGCCGAGCATCGCGTCGTTCTGGACCAGAAATGCCGCCAGTCGTTCAGGTTTATAGAATCCGAGCATGAACGTTGGAAGGAGGACGCTCTCTTCGAGATAGTCGTCAAGCTTCAAACTTTCGCTGGGCACGTCAAGCCATTCTATTTCGCAGACAAGGTGCCGGGCGCTTTCTTTCGGCTGAATCTGAAGACTGAAGCTCCCGTTTTCACGACGGCGGCTGAGCAAACCCTGCCGCTCAAGAGCCTCAATATGTTTCGCGACGGCCGCCTTTGAGGCAAGATCAAAATGTTTGGCGATCTGCTGGTACGAGGGCTTATAACCGCGCGTTTCGATGAACGCGACGATATATTCAAGGATTTCCTTCTGTCGCTTGGTTCGGGGCTGCATCTTCTCCGACTCAGAATTTGGTTTTGAGTTTTCTGTACGTGACCGACAAGGCCTCGGGGATCGTACGCGTCTGGCCGACCGCGGTCATGAAGTTCGAATCGCCGACCCACCGCGGCAGGATGTGCTGATGAAGGTGCCCCGCGACACCGGCGCCGGCAGCTTTCCCGATATTAATCCCGACATTGAATCCATCCGGCCCGTAAGTTTCGCGAAGTACCGTCTGGCAACGCTTCGTAAGATCCGTCAGTTCATCGCTCACTACCTTCTCGAGCGCATCGAGATCGCTCACATGATCAAACGGAATGACCATCAGGTGTCCGGTAATATACGGATAAATGTTCAGGATGACGAAGCAAGACCCGGCCCGATGAAGGATGAACTTCTCATCGTCCGGGGCCGGGTCAGTCAAAATACGACAGAACACACACGCTTCGTTGTCGTCGGCGTTACCCGAAACTTCGCTCGTGATGTAATCGTAGCGCCAGGGGCTCCACAACAGATCCACGGAAGAACCTCTTTATTTGCCGCCGTTTATCAGTTCTTTGAGCTCTTTGCCGGGCTTAAAGTACGCGACGCGTTTTGCCGGAATACTGACGGCCGCCCCGGTTTTCGGATTGCGCCCGTTTCGTTCGTTCCGTTGCCGGACCCTGAAACTTCCGAAACCGCGAAGTTCGATCTTCTCTCCCTCGTTAAGCGAATCGATGATGCTCTCGAAGACGATCTCCACCAACTGCTCGGCGTCCTTCTTGGTCAATTCCGCCTCACGAGCAACGCGTTCCACCAAATCAGCCTTCGTCATGTTTTTCTCCTCTCAAGACCCTTAAACTAATAAAACTCAAAAAACATATTTGCGGCCGGGCAGTACTGACCGCTATCAGGAAGCGGATTCAGCGTCGGCTTCGCCGCCATCCGTTGCCGCCGCATCGGTTTCCGCGGAGGCATCAGTGTCGGCAGCTTCGGCAACCGCTTCGTCATTTGTTTCCGGTGCGGCCTCTTCGGTCGCAACCGGAGCCTCTTCAGTCTCGGCAACTTCGGCGACTTCAGCGACTTCAGCGACTTCCGTCACATCCGGCGTGACTTCCTTCACTTTTTCAGCCTTCGGCTTCTCCGTCTTCGGCTCCTCGCTCTTCGGTTCATCTCCCTTCGGAGTGAACTTCAAATTCGCGAGTTCGGCGAGCGAGGCCATGCCGCCTTTGGCTTCCGTCGTGTAGCTCTTGTAATCGACGATCGGCTCGTCATCCTTGCCGACGGCGCGGTGTGAAAGTCCGATCTTGTGGTTGTCGGTCTCGATCCGGAGGATCTTGAAATCCAATTCCTGACCGATGCTGAAGATCTTCTCCGGATTCTCGATTCGTTCATCGGACAGTTCCGAAATATGACACAAACCTTCCAGATCCTCTTCAAGCTCCACAAATACGCCGAATCCGGCAAACCGCGAGATCTTGCCCTTGACGGTATCTCCGGTCCGGTGCGAGGCAATGAACGACTCCCAGACGCTCGGCACAAGTTCCTTGATCGAAAGCGACATTTTCTGCGCATCGACATCGAGACTGGTGACAACCGCCTGTACTTCCTGTCCCTTCTTGAGAACTTCCTTCGGATGCTTGATCTTCTTCGATCTTGAAATGTCCGAAATATGAACCAAACCGTCGATCCCCTCTTCGAGTTCGATGAATGCTCCGAAATCAGTCAGGTTACGGACGCTTCCAGAGACTGTCGTTCCGACACGATAAAGTGCCGCAGCGTTTTCCCAAGGATTCGGCTGCAACTGACGCATTCCGAGACTGATGCGGCGTTCTTCGGTATCGACACCGAGAACCTGAACTTCAACCTCGTCACCAGATTTCAGGAACGTCTTCGGACTGCGGGCCCGTTTCGACCATGACATTTCCGAAACGTGCACCAGGCCTTCAACGCCCGGCTCGAGTTCGACAAACGCACCGTATTCGGTCACGCTCGAGATCCGTCCCTTGATCCTGGCGCCGACGGGAAACAATTCCGCAACGGCTGACCACGGATCCGGTTGAAGCTGTTTGTAGCCGAGGGAAACTTTTTCCTTCGCCCGGTCGAGTTTGAGAACCTTGACCTGCAACTGATCGGCAACCTTGAACATATCGCCGGGGTTCTGAAGGCGTCCCCACGACATATCCGTGACGTGGAGCAATCCGTCAATTCCACCAATATCGACGAACGCGCCGTATTCGGTCAGATTCTTGATCACACCCTCAACAACGTAGCCCGGCTCGATCTTTGCCAGCGTTTCCGCCTTCTGTGCGCCGATCACTTCGTCGGTCAGCGCTTTACGCGAAACGACGATGTTGTTTTTCTTACGGCTGAATTTGATGACCAGAACATCGATTTCCTGGCCCTTGAACGAATCAAGATTCGCTACCGGGCGCGAGTCAACAAGCGAACCCGGCATGAAGGCCTCGATCCCGCTCAAATTGACGTTGAGGCCACCCTTGGTCTTGTCAATCACAACGCCCTTTACCGGTGTTTGTTCCTTGAAAGCCCGCTCGATCTCTTCCCAGGTCTTCCGGCGCTGTGCATCATTGAACGAAAGCACCGGCGGAGCGTCGCCCGAAGGAATCGCCTTGATGACGACTTCAACTTCATCGCCGGTCTTGACCGTTACTTCACCAGTCGGAGAAGTGAACTCTTCAAGCGGCGCGATGCCCTCGGCCTTGTAGCCGAAATCAACGACAACACCATGCTCGGAAACGCCGATCACCTTTCCGGTGACAACTTCACCTGGATGAACGACGACCTGGTCCTGTTCGAACTTTTCAAGAATCGAACCGAAGTCTTCTTCGGCCGACATTTGGGGTTCGGTAAAAGTTTCATCCGCCGCGGTTTCGGCGGAAGCCGTGATTGTTTCAACCTCTAAAACTGAAGAAGTTTCAACCTGGTTTTCTTCAGTTTCCTTAATAGCCTCGTTTGACATTTATGTTTCTGTTAATTTCCTTATCGATAAAGCTGCTTTCGAAAAGCGCGCCCCGCCGTTGCCCAACTCGGACAAACCAATAACTGACACAGCGGGAACCCGTCAATTATAGCCCTAATTCGCGCAGTTGGAAAGACGATCGAACCTGTCTGTTTTTTTCCGGAGAAATGAGAAGAATAGAGAGTAACAAGAACAACCTAATCTACTTCAAATCCAAACCCGCGCCAATGGTCGAACAAAACTAAAATTTACAGTTGAGCGCGCGTCCGTGTCAAGGGAAACCCCGAGATTTGAACGATTTCCGCGCGTCGGGCACAGATCAAAGTCGGAAGTTCAGATGCGCGGCTACATACGGCTGATCATATCGCTGATCGAATTGACGCCGCTCGACCGCTCCATCTCCTCTTTCGCCATTCCCGCAGTGTTCTGAATGCCGGCGAGACGCAATCGGAATTCATCCGGATTCGTCGATCCGTGGAGCGCTTCTTCAAGCGAGACAAGGCCAGATTGGTACAGATAAAACAGTGACTGATCAAACGTCTGCATTCCATACTGCGAAGTCCCGGCCGCGATCGCGTCGCGGATCGAAGCCGTTTTGTCTTCATGCAGGATGTAATCACGGATAAGCGGCGTCGAAATCAAGACCTCGACAGCTGGCACCCGCGAATTACCGCGCGCCGATTTCATCAATCGTTGTGAAATGACTGCCTTCAGCAATCCGGCGAGCTGGATGCGGATCGACTTCTGCTGATATGGCGGAAACGCCGAGATGATTCGAGTCAAGGTCTCGGAGGCGTCGAGCGTGTGCAGCGTCGATAACACAAGATGTCCCGTTTCGGCCGCGACCAGTGCAGTTTCAATCGTTTCAAGGTCACGCATTTCGCCTACGAGGATGACATCCGGATCCTGTCGCAATGAGCCGCGAAGCGCTTCGGCGAAATTGCGCGTATCGACATCAACCTCACGCTGCGTGATGAATGATCTTTTGTCTTTATGCAAAAACTCGATCGGATCCTCAATCGTGACGATATGGCAATTACGCGTCTGATTGATGTGATCGACGACGGCGGCCAGCGACGTCGATTTGCCGGAACCGGTCGTCCCGGTGACCAAAATCAGTCCGCGTTGTTCCTCGGCAACCCGGTTTAGGATCGGCGGAAGGCCCAATTCGTTGAAGTTTTTGATCGTGTCAGAAATGACACGAGCGACGAGCCCGATCGAGCTTCGCTGTTGGAAAATGTTGACACGAAACCGGCCGAGACCAGAAATTCCGTAACCGATATCGACCTCATAGGCTTCCTTGAAATGCTGTTTCTGACGATTCGACATCATCGAAAACGCCATTTCGAGAGTTTCTTCCTGGCCGAGTTTCTCGACGCCGCTCAAAGGCCGCAACTCCCCATTGACGCGGATAACCGGGCACGCGCCGGCGCGCAGATGAAGATCAGAAGCACCGAAACTCACCGTCATCCGCAACAAATCGTCAATTCTGCTCGACATAAATTTATTTCCTGAGTGGAACCCTTGGAAGCAAGACCCGGAAGAAATCGTGACAAAGTCGTTAGTCCGCTTAAAATTCTAAACGCTAAGTAGTTATGCGTCAATGATTTTTTCTGTTTGACGGCTCGCGTCCGCGGTTACTAGAATCGAAGAGTTAATACAGCAATTGAATTTCCGGACACATTTCCAAACAGATGTTCACGATCCGCGCAAAATGCATCGATCAAATTGAGGTTCGCTCGGATTTGCCGAGCGTCAAGTGTTTTTTCTCCGATGTTGGCAATTTTGTCAGGCTGATGCCGGGCGTCGAGAGTATTTTTGAAGACGGCAAGGGCGTGAATCATTGGAAGATCGGCGTTCAGGTTCCGCTTATCGGCGATTTTTCGCAACGATTCTCTGTTTCACAGACCGAAAACACCGATGAACGCATCGAATGGATGCCGATTGCCGGAGAAAGCAACAACTTCCTCAGATATTCCGCGGACTTCATGGAGGTCGCGCATGGCCGCACGATGATCAGCTATCTGCAGATGGTCGAATTGCGAAGACGCTCGGCTAAAGACCTCCATTTGTTGGCCGGAGTCGCGGGCGAATCGATGATCTCCGGCGAGATGACGAAACATGTCGCCGGAATGATCCGTATTTTCATCAACAAAGCAAAGGAGATTTTGGAAAGATAATATGAAAAGACAATTATTGACCGCCGTTGTGCTGGCTTGCTCGGCGATAGTCGCCAACGCCCAGCTTACGATTCCGCGCGAAAGCACAAAACAGGAATTTTCACAGACTGTCGGTGACGCAAAGATCTCGATCACCTACAACCGACCGAATTCGAAGGGCCGCGTGCTCTGGGGCTGCACGTCAACCGATGCGATTCCGAAAGGCGGCGTTACCTACGATTGTCTCGTTCCGAACGGCCAGGTATGGCGGACCGGCGCGAACGAAGCGACGGTTTTCGAAACAACCGGTGATCTGCTGATCAACGGCCAGAAACTGCCGAAGGGAAAATACGCGCTGTTTACGATTCCGGGGACAGAAGAATGGACGATCATATTCAACAAGACATGGAATCAATGGGGCAGTTTCAACTACAACGTTGCGGACGATCAGTTGCGCGTAATAGCGAAACCGATCGCCGGCGAGATGTTTGAGACGATGGCGATCACAATTGACGATGTAACCGCGACGACGGCAAATGTTGAAATTCGTTGGGAGAAAGTGGTTGTACCGTTCAAGATCGACGTCGGTGACATGAACGGCCGGATCGTCGGCGACATGCGCCGCCGGATGGCAACCGAGCCGGTTCAGATGGCCAATTACGCGATGCAGCAAAAGCTGACGACGACATATCCCGATATTCTCGGTTGGCTCGATGCCGCAATCAAAACGCGGGAAACTTTCGCAAACCTGTCGGCCAAGGCTAGATTGCTAAACGAGATGGGACGTACGGCGGAAGCGATCTCGACCGGCGAACGGGCGGTTGCGGTCGGAAAGTCGGCAACCCCGGCGGCCAACACGGCCGGTTTCGAGAAAACGCTCTCAGAGTGGAAGTCGAAGAAATAAGTGAGCCGGCTTTCGATTTTCGAATTTGAGTTCTTACCGGCATAGGACGATGGTCCCACATTTCGCGATGCGAAAAGCGGGACCATTAAACTTACAGTACTCAGCACTCGAAAAACGGATTAAGCGCAAGAGATTTTCGATCAATCCAAAATCGAAATTCGAAAATCCAAAATCCAATCGCCGTCAGCGGGTCGCGCCGGACGATTTTTCGCGACAGAGCTTCTCAAGTTCTTCGATATGCATCTGTTCGTCAGAGATCTGCCCCTCGAGCCAAAATTTCTGCGGAAGATCGATCTCGTC
>JBGASE010000030.1:0-24849 GCA_044229875.1 Pyrinomonadaceae bacterium
TGACGACCGCATTTCCTCGATTCCCGGAACGGTGTTGATCGCGCCTTCGACAACGTCCGTAACCTCGGTTTCGATCTCAGCCGGAGCCGCGCCTCGGTTCGATGTCGAGACCGAAACCGTCGGCACGTCGATTTTCGGAAAGCGATCGACGCCGAGCGTGAAAAAGCTGAACCCGCCGACGACCGTCAGGAACATTACGATGACGGTCGCGAAGACCGGCCGGTGAACGCAAATTTCTGCTAACCACTGCATAGAATTTCCGGATCGTTAGATTTACTCGACGAGGCGGACCTCAAAAAATCACCTTCGCGCCTTCGTAGAGCTGCGCCAGATTGCTGGTCGCGACCATTTCGTCGCCGTTAACGCCGCTCAGGATCTGAACAAAGCCATTTTCGTCAGGTCCGCGCTGTGCGACGCGCAGCTTGGCGATTCCGTCCTGGATCACGAAAACCCGATAACTTTGCGTACTCTGATCTTCATACACCGCTTCGGCCGGAACGAAAACACCGGTTGCACCGCCCTCGCGGTTAATCCTGACGGATGCGAACATTCCAGATCGCAACGCGTTGTCACCGTTCTCGATCTGCGCTTCGACGATCGCCGAACGCGACACCGGATCGATCGACGGATTGACGGCAGACACGGTTCCGGCGAATTTGCGGTCCTTGTAAGCTTCGATCTCGACCGAGATGCCGCGGCCGACCGCGACAAACGGTACAAATCCTTCAGCAACCTGAATTTGAACCTTGATCGGATTGGTGCGGAGAAGCTTTACAATCACCGACGACGACGAAACGAACTCGCCAACTGCCGTCGGACGTTCGCTGACAAATCCCGAAAACGGTGCGTAAACAACGGTGTCGGCAACTGCTTTTTCGGCGCTCGCGACATCGATCTTCGCCGACTCAACCGCCGCTTCAGCCGTTCTGATCGCCTGATTGTTCTGCTTTGCGGCGTTGATCGCGATCTCAAGCTGCTGTTTGGCGTTGTTGGCGCGCGAACGGGCCGTGTCGCGCGTTGTCCGGAACTGTTCGTAGGTGATCATCGCGACATCGCCGGTCTCAACCAATTCTCGATACCGCTTTTCGTTTGCTTCGGCCTGTTTCAGTTCGGATTCGGCCTGTTCGTAGCTTGAAACCGCGGCGCGGACCTCGGGAATCAGATTCGTATCGAACTTTCCGTTCGGCAGCAATCCCAGTTTGACTTCGGCCTGGCGGACGCCGAGCAAAGCCTGGTTGAGTTTCGCCCGCGACTGCGAGAGCGCGACCCGCGCATCGCGATCGTCAATGCGGGCGATGACCGCGCCTTGTCTGACAAATTGCCCGATATTCGCATTGACGCTGACGACCTTGCCCGAAACCTTCGGCGCGACGTCTGATGTCTCATCCGCCGTCAACGTTCCGGTCGCCGGAATATAGGTCGGGATCTGACGCGACTCGGCCTTGGCCTGCGTCGTTTTGATCGCGTCGGATTCAGGTTTGAACGATGTGTTTGATGCGTCAGACGGCTTTGTCTCAGTCCGACCGCAACCTGCAAGCAGTATCGTGGCGATAAGGATCGGAACGAGCGTCTTGGCCGCAAGACCTCGGAAATAAATGCGCATATGAAAAATGAACTGCCGAATCGCGAATCCGGTCGATCGCAACCTTCGCCTTTGGCTCGAAACGTAAACTGTTCTTAATAAGAGACAAATGGATCGGCGTTTCGGTTGCAGAAAGTTGCGGGCCGGGATCAAAAAACGGGTGTAACCATTCTACCGCTTTTCGTGTCTAAACGAACGGAAGCGTAATCCGATTTTTGAAAAAACCGCCAAGCTCGCTAGAATTTAGTCGTTAAGAGTTTTTGATTTACGGCGTCGCGCGTTATCTTGGCGAACGAATACGGGACAATGAGCGAGATCGAAATCGCCCGGCTGGCGGCCGACGGCGACGAAATCGCGTTTGCCGAAATCGTGCGGCGCTTCAGTCCGCGGGTTTTCAGCTATTCGGCCCGGTTTTTCAGACGCCAGACTCTGGTTGAGGAGGCAGCCCAGGAAGTATTTCTAAAAGCGTTCACGCAGCTCGGCAATTTCGAGGGCCGCGGATCGCTTGAGGGCTGGCTGACGCGGATCACGGTCACGACATGTATCAATATCCTGCGGTCAAGCAAACCGCAGGCGGAGATGACGTTGTCGGATCTGACTGACGACGAGTCGAACTGGCTCGAAGACCGGTTGATGAGCGTCGCGTCGGTGAATCATCAGACACAGGAAGACAAGCTAATCGCCGCCGATCTGATCGGTCGCGTGCTCGACGGGCTCGCACCGGAAGACGTCTTTCTGATCCAGATGCTTGACGGTGAGGGCGCGTCGGTCAAAGAAGTTTCACGCTCGACGGGATGGACCGAGGCCAAGATAAAGACCAAGGCCTTTCGCGTCCGACGCAAGCTGCGCGATTCGTTGCTGCGGTTGATGAATGCCAAAGACGGACGGTTGAGAAGAGGTTAGAAGAAATGGGTTCAGCTCATATTACAGAGATTATTGATGAAACGCCGCTTGCGTCGCTTGACGCGGCGACTCGCGAGAGGGTCGAGATCCACGCCGCCGAATGCGCCGAATGCTCGGCGGCACTCGCGGCGTCGTGTCTGGCTCAGTCGATGCTTCGGTCGCATGCCGAGGTCGTCGAAATCGTGCCGCCGCCGTTTTTTGAAACACGGGTTCTCGCCGCCTGGCGTGAACGGCAAGCGGAACGCGCTCCGTTCTGGTCGTTTGGCCGTTGGTGGCAGGCTTCGTCGGGAATGGTCGCGGCGATGGTTTTGGTCGCGGTCGTGCTCGGCGGTCTGACGGTGTTTGCGCCATCGAACGAGGTTCAGGCCGATGCGACGAATTTCGGGATATTTGCCAATGACGCGGATGTTCTGAGCGCTGAACAGGTCAGGGAAATGACCCGCGAACAGATGCTCGAAGTAATCTATACCGACCGCAAGGAGCAACCAAAACGCTGATGAATATTGAAAACAAAAGCAAATGGCAACTTAGATTCGCGACGCTGAGCATTTTCATGGTCGGCTTCGCCGCCGGAGTTTTTGCGCTCAACGCGTTCAATCTTTGGTTCGGCAACAACGCCCGGCAGTCTCGCCGCGAGAGATATGAAACGGTCTTCGGCGGACTCAAGCTTGAAGACGGACAGAAGCGGGAAGTCGAGAAGATTTTCGCCGAAACGCGCGAGCATTTCCAGAAGATGCGGCAGGAATCGGACCCAAGGGTTCAGGAGATACGCGCTCAGCATGACGAGAAGCTTCGCAAGGCGCTGACGCCGGAGCAATGGGACGCGTTTCAGAAGGAACGCGAAAAGATGCGGGAATCGGAGAAGCCCCCGCCGCCCAAGCCATTTGAGATCAAGTAATAAAAAAGAGCCGGTCGACGCAAATCGACCGGCTCTTTTTTCAACGCCGGCGAAACCGGCAGATGATTCACGATTGATCGCGTCACACCGGCAGCCAGTTTCGCGTATTTTGCGTGTTTAGCGGGCACACTAAGCGTCTATTTCACGTTGCCTTCGGCATCAAGCAACCTAATCGTCGATCCCCAACCCTCGATTTCGCGCAGTTTCGGTTCGATCACCGAACGGTCACCGACAATGAGGATCGCCATCTGATCCGGCGTCAGATACTTGTTGGCGACGCGATTGACGTCACCGAGCGTGACCGCATTGATCTTTGCGATGTACTCGTTGAAGTACGAATCGTTCAAACCGTAAATGACGAGGTTCGACAATTGGGCCGAGATTGCACCGACGGTTTCGAATCCCTGCGGATATCTGCGGATGATGCTCTGCTTGTTGTATTCGAGCTCTTCCGCAGTCACTGGAATCGCACCGCGGATTCCGTTGAGTTCCTTCATGAATTCGACCACAGATTCTTTCGTCACCGCCGTCTGAACATCGGCCGAAGCCTCGAACGGTCCGGCACCGCGGCGGAAATTCCAACCCGTTCGCGCGCCATAGGTGTAACCCTTGTCCTCACGCAGGTTCATGTTGACGCGGGCCGAAAACTGTCCGCCGAGGATCGAGTTCATGACGAGCAGCGGGAAATAATCCGGATTGTCGCGGGCGACGCCCACCTGGCCGATCGAAACGACCGACTGGGCCGCACCCGGTTTGTCGACGATAAAGATTCCCTTGTTTGTTGTCGACGTCGATCCCGGGACGGCGATTTTCGGAACGTCTCCTGATTTCCATCCGGCGAACGCGGTTTCAAGTTTTGGCATGATCTGCTTCGCGTCGGTGTTGCCGACGACGATCAGCGCCGCGTTGTTCGGTCGATAGTACGTTGCGTAAAACCGCTCGATATCGGCACGCGTCATCGCTTTCACCGAATTCTCGTCAAGCGTCAGTGATTTGCCGTACGGATGATCCTTGCCGTAAAGAAGTTTGTTGTAAACGACATTGGCGATCGCATTCGGATTGTCGCGGCGCTGAAGAAGTCCGACTTGTGAACGGCGGCGTGTGTTTTCAAGCTCCGCGTCCGGAAATGTCGGATTCGTGACGACATCGGCGTAAAGTTCAAGCGCTTTGTCGAGATTCTTGGTCAGCGTCTGCATCGAAACGTTTGCCGCATCCCATCCGGCATTTGCGCCGAGATTGGCTCCGATCGCCTGCAACTGATTCGCGATCTCGACCGCGGAACGCGTTTTCGTTCCGGTGTTCAACAATCCGGCAGTCGTCGACGCCAACCCCGCCCGATCCATCGGATCAGCCGTCGCACCGGCATTGAGAACCATGTTCATCGAAACGATCGGGAGCTCCTTCTGTTGAACGATCCAAACGTTCATTCCGTTTGAGAGCTTCTTTTTCTCGATTGACGGAAGCGCAAATGCCGGATCCGGCCCGCCTTTCGGCAGATTTGCCGAGTAGTCTTTCTTGACCGTATCCTTCTTGGCCTGCGTCGAAGTCGGCGTGTTGTCGGGCGAGTTGCGCTGCGACGCGGCGCGGTTCGCACGCGGCACGAAGCTCATGACGAGGCGGTTCTGGTTGAGATACGTCGCAGCCACGCGCTGGATGTCGGCCGGCGTCACCTTGCGGTACCGGTCGAGATCCGCCTGAAACCCGTCGGGACGGCCGGTGAACGTCGCATACGAGTTCATCTGATCGGCTTTGCCGAGAACGGTCTGCATTCCGAAGATCGTCTGCGATTCAATCACGTTCAGAGCCCGCGCCATTTCTTCAGCCGTCGGCGCTTCCTTTTTGATCCGCTCGATCTCGGCGTTGATCTCGGTTTCGATATCGGTCAGCGACTTTTGCGGCCGCGCCGTCGAGGTGACTTGGAACGTTCCGGCGATCTCGCGGGAATTGTGTCCGGCGAATGCGTCCTGGGAAAGCTGTTTGCCGTAAACGAGATTGCTTTGAAGCCGCGATCCGCGGCCGGCGCTGAGGACAAATTGAAGCATGTCGAGCGCCGCCTGATCAGCGTGCTGGTCGGCAACGGTGTGCCAGACCATGTAAAGTCGCGGCAACTGAACGGAATCCTCGAACGACTTGCGGATCTCACCGTCGATCTTCGGCGTCGGCGGATTCGGTCGTGTGATCGGTGCGCCCATCGGTATCGGCCCGAAGTATTTCTCAGCCCAGGCCTTTGCCTGTTTCGGATCAAAATCGCCGGCGATCACGAGCGATGTGTTGTTCGGGACGTAATACTGGCGGAAAAACCCCTTGACGTCATCCATCGAGGCGTTTGAAAGATCGGTCAGCGAGCCGATCGTCGTCCAATGATAAGGATGATCTTTCGGATAGATGATCTCGGAGATCTTTTCAAACGCGGTTCCGTACGGCTGATTATCGTACCGCTGGCGACGCTCGTTCTTGACGACATCGCGCTGATTGTCGAGCTTTTCCTGCGTCATCGCGTCAAGCAGTCCGCCGAGCCGGTCGGCTTCCATGAACATCGCCCGTTCAAGGAAATTCGACGGCAGAACCTCGTAATAGTTTGTTCGGTCGGCATTGGTCGATCCGTTGATCGTCGCGCCGACTTCCTGAAGCGGCTTGAAGTAATCGTCGTTGTAGTTCTTCGAGCCCTGAAACATCATGTGTTCAAAGAGATGCGCGAATCCGGTCCGTCCGACGACTTCGTTCTTCGAGCCGACGTGATACCAGAGATTGACGGCGACGATCGGAGTCGATTTGTCGACGTGCATGATGACGCGAAGTCCGTTTTTGAGCCGGAATTCCGTGTATTGCAGTTTGGGTAGCTTTTCGTTGGATGATTGGGCAACGCTCATTGATGTCATCAGTGAAAACAGAATCAACAGCGCCGCGATTGATCGCTTCATGTTAGTTTTGTCGCTCCTTTGCTTGATTGAAAATCAGACTTGTCCCCGGTTCTGCGGATCGATGATCGCGCCGACGGTCGGGGATTTCGAGTTATTGGAGGTTAGACGCGAATTTGCGGCGATTGGTTTCAGATTGCGTGATCAGGCCACACGCCAAAATCGCGAAACGATCGCAATCACGAACAGCGAAAGGCTGGTTGCGGCGGAAATCAGGCAAAACTGACAAAAGGCCTCGATGCGGACCGCCTGAAGATAAAAAAGCAATCCCGAAAAGGCCGCCATCATTGTCGCCTGAAGCCCGAAAAGCAGCCATGATCTCCGGTTTCCGCGGATCGAAAGGACGGCGAGAATGAATGCAAGGAGATAAGCTGCAAAACCGAGCAGCGCGAGCGGAACCGAGGCGACGGACGGCGCGTCGAACGGCAAGAATCCGCCGAGCGTCGCCCACCGACTCGTCAAAACCTGCTCGCAGCCCGTCAGAATACTGCACGGAACCGGTTCGGCCATGTAATGGTGATAGGTCAGATAGGCCGTGTCACCAATGCCGAAGAGTGCGAAAAGGGCCGCCAAAAGCGGAAGTTTGGCGACCCTGGATGCCGATTGGACGGAGTCGCTCATTGATCGGTAAACGACTTGTTTCCGGTTGTCGAGCCCTTTGAATCAGGCGTCGGCTTGTTGGCGGCCGGCGCCGGATTCGATGTCGACGGTGCGGTGTTCGAAGCCGGTGCGACGGTCGTTTGCGGAGCCGGGTTCTTTGCGAGTTCGGCATCGATGATCTGCCGGATCGACTCAAGATTCATTTGCTCGAACGGAATCGACTGGCCGTTGACGAAGATCGTCGGCGTCGAACTGATGTTGAGCGCCCGACCGCGTTCCATGTCCCGCTGAACACGTTCTTTGGTTTCCATTCCGGCCATGTCGGCTTTGAATCTTTCGACATCGAGCCCAAGCTTGGTCGCGTATTCATTGAAGACCGGACGCACGTCAGACGAATTCGACCATGCAGCCTGATTCTGAAATATCATGTTCTGCATATCCCAGAACTTGCCCTGACGGCCGGCGGCCTCGGCCGCGACCGCGGCATCGAACGCGTTCTTGTGGATCTGCGTCAGCGGATAATTGCGGAAGACGAACTTGATCCGCGAACCGTACGCCGCCTGGACGTTTTTCATGACGTCGTGGATCTTGGCGCATGTCGGACACTGAAAATCCGCAAACTCCTCGACCGTGACGGTCGCATTCGGATTCCCGAGCATGTTCGGCGGCTGCGCGCCGATCGGCGCCGACGCATTGTTCGTCGAAGGCTGCGCCGGTCGGTTCGCCGGCGCGTTGTTTGCCGGTTTCTTCGAGTCGCCGCAGGCGCCTGCCAGCGCGACCAGCGTCAAAACGGCAATACTGAGTAAGATCGTGATTTTTTTCATGATTATTGTTGCGTATCGATCGGCATCCGATCAATTACCTGACTATCTTAAGTTTGTTGCGCGTCACTTGTCGATTCTCGAGTCCCTCGACAAGCTCGCGTGTCTTGTTGTAGATGCCGTCGGCATCGAGCCCGTATTTCGCCATCAGTAATTTCGGGTCGCCGTGCGTGATGATCCGGTCGGGGACGCCCATCCTGACGACCTTTAATTTGTCGAGCAATCCGCGCTCTTCGAGCAGTTCCATCACCGCCGATCCGAAACCGCCGGCGAGATATGCTTCTTCGACGGTGACGATGACGCGGTTTGTCCGTGCCAGTTCACAGATCAGTTCTTCGTCGAGCGGCTTGACCCAACGTGCGTTGATGACCGTCGCGTCAATTCCGTCCTTTTCAAGATTTTCCGCCGCGCGCACGGCCGGGTAAACCATCGAACCGTAGGCGATGATCGCGGCTTCACCGTTTCCTTCGCGCAAAACCTCGGCGCGGCCGATCGGGAGTTTCTTTGGCGGCGCGGAAATATCGACGCCCTGGCCGCTGCCGCGCGGATATCGGATCGCGGCGGCTCCGGGGTGTTCGATCGATGTCAACATCATGTCGCGCATTTCGGCCTCGTCCTTCGGCGCGCAGAGAATGATATTCGGATAACCGCGAAGATATGCGATATCGAGCAATCCGTGATGTGTCGGACCGTCGGCCCCGACGATTCCGGCGCGGTCCATCGCGAGCGTGACGTTAAGATCCTGCAGACAAACGTCGTGGATCACCTGATCGAAGGCGCGTTGGAGAAACGTCGAGTATATCGCCGCGACCGGTTTCATGCCTTCACATGCCATTCCGGCACAGAACGTGATCGCGTGTTGCTCGGCGATGCCGACATCGAACGCGCGTTCGGGGAACTTCTCAAGCACCTTGTCGACTCCGGTTCCGTCGGGCATTGCCGCCGTCAGCGCGACGATCGACCGATCCGACTCCATCAACTCGCACATCGTTTCGCCGAATACCTCGGTGTAAGTCGGCGCCGCCGCCTTGCTCGATTTGTACGGAAGTCCGGTTTTCGGATCGAACGGGCCGGTCGCGTGATAGGCGTAGTAATTTTTCTCGGGATTTGGGAAGCCTTTCCCTTTGGTGGTCAGGGCGTGGACGATAACCGGTCCGTCGTCGACCTTCTTTGCTTCTTCAAGCGCGCGGACCAGCATCGGAACATTGTGCCCGTCAACGTAACCGATGTACTTGAATCCGAGTTCGTTGACCAGCGCTCCGGGCAATACGGCCGCCGCGATCGCATCTTTGAAGCTTTTGGCCGCGCGGCGGAGGCTATGGCCGAAGCCGGGAACCGATTCAAGCGCGTCGCCGATCTCTTCTTTCAGGTGCTGGTAGCTTTGCGCGCCCTTGATCCGGTTCAGATATCGCGAAAGCGCGCCGACGGCCGGTGCGATCGACATTTCGTTGTCATTGAGCAGCACGATCAGCCGCGATTTCAAATGTCCGGCCTGGTTGATCGCTTCCATCGCCATGCCGCCGGCGAGCGACGAATCGCCGATCAGCGCGCAGACGTGAAAGTCCTCATCCTTTTTGTCGCGTGCGACGGCCATTCCGAGCGCGGCTGAGATAGATGTCGAAGCGTGACCGGCGCCGAACGTATCGTACTCGGATTCGTCGCGCCGTAGAAATCCCGACAATCCGTCGTATTGTTTGATCGTATGAAGCTGATCCCGCCGCCCGGTCAGGATCTTGTGGGCGTACGCCTGATGGCCGACGTCCCAGACGAGCCGGTCGTTCGGGGTATCGAACACGTAGTGCATCGCGACGGCAAGTTCGACGGCGCCGAGGCTTGCTCCGGTATGGCCGCCGACGCGTGAACACGTGTCGATGATAAACTGACGAACTTCGTCGGCAACCTCTTGCAGATCTTCAACTTTCAGCTGACGAAGATCGGCAGGGGAATTGATCTCAGATAGGAATCTCATTCTTGTTCAGGCCTCAGTCTCAAATTTCGCATTTTACAGTGGCGGAATGCAAAAGTTAAACGCGCCGTTCATCAATTTTCGCAAAAGAATGAACGATCGGTCGCGGCGTCTTTGCAATTCTTTACGAAACGGAGCGCAAATCCTTTCGACCTTTCGCCGATCGGCGGCGTCTTATCATGTGAACGGCGTCGGATCGCCGACGGAAAATCAGTAAAAAGAGGTAATCGTTATATGTCATTGAAAAGAAAAATCATTGCGGCGCTGACGTCGGTAGCCGCGGTCATCACCCTCGCGACGTTCGTCTCTGCGCAGGATGTCAAAACCGAAACCAAGACCGACGGACAAAAGCAGATGAAACGCGAAATGCGCGGCGGGCGTTTCGGCAAGCGCGACGGAATGGGCTCACGTCGGGGAAAAAAGCGACACGGCATGATGCGCGGACTTCGCTCCGTCAACCTGACTGAAGATCAGAAAACGCAGCTTCGGACGATCATGCAGTCGCGCAAGAACAGCCAGATCGTCAACCGTGAAGAAATGCGGACGATCATTTCTGCCAAACGCGACGGCACGATCACGCCGGAGCAGACGCAAAAGCTCGACGCGTTCAAGGCCGAGATGAAGGAGAACTCAAAACGGACCCGTGAGCAGATCCTTGCTATTCTGACGCCTGAGCAGCGAACGCAGCTCGAAGCCAAAAAGGAAGAAATGAAGCGACGCCGTGAAGAACGTCGCCAGCTGCGCGACCAGAAGAAAACCACCCCCGACGAAAAGAAAGAAAACGACTAAGCTCTCCGGTCGTTATTTCTGAATAGAGTCGCCGTGTTCATTGCGGCGACTTTTTTTATTGTCCGAGATCGCAAAATGCCTGCAAATCTTTCAGCAGGTGAAGGATTATCTTCAATTTGTTGTTGAATTGCCAGGACTTTTTGTTATCATTACCATGTGTTTCGACGAAGCCTGAAATCAAAACTGGACGCCGCTTTGCTCGATACTCCGGCTGTGATGATTACCGGGGCGAGGCAAGTTGGAAAGACAACACTCGCTAAAACCGTCAACGATGCCGCGTATTTCACGTTCGATGACCTTGAACTACGGGCGATCGTGAAAAGCGCACCGACTGAATTTATCAAAGGAATCGCGGGCCGCGTGATCTTGGATGAAATTCAGCATCTTCCGGAGATTCTCTCAGCAATCAAGCAAAGCATCGATAATGACCGCAGTCCGGGCCGGTATATTCTGACGGGCTCCGCGAATATCCTGACTTTACCCAAGATCTCGGAGTCGCTTGCCGGACGGGTCGAGTTGATCAACTTACGGACGCTCTCGAGGAATGAAATCGTCGGGACAACGACGAACGTCATTGACAGGCTTTTCGCCGATGATTTCCCGATTCCTTCGGATTTTGATCCGATCGGGAAGCGCGAGTTGGTTGAAATCGCACTGACCGGCGGGTATCCCGAAGCGGTGGCTCGAAAAACTCAGGAACGACGCCGGATTTGGTTCAATTCGTACATCACGACAATTGTTCAACGGGATGTGCGGGACCTGGCCAGAATTGAAGGACTTGTCGACATTCCCAGATTGCTCGGATTACTGGCCGCCCGTACAGGAAACCTGATGAGTGTTGCTGATCTATCTCGTAGCTTGGGGTATTCGCAGGCAACGCTTCACCGATACCTCGTGCTCCTCGAACAAGTATTTCTGATCGAAAATCTCCCCGCATGGTCCGGCAATCTTTCCAGCCGACTGATCAAAGCAGCAAAGACGTTCTTTGCAGATTGCGGTCTCGCAGGTTATCTGGTTGGTGCGGATACCGATAGAGTGCTTTCCAACGCAACTTCAGCTGGCGGGATCATTGAGAACTTCGTCATCGCTGAGTTGAGAAAGCACCTTGAGTGGAGCCAAACCAGCGGGCGGGCATTTCATTTCAGGAATTCAAGCAACACTGAAGTAGATATCGTTCTGGAATCAACCCTTGGCGAGATCGTGGGGATCGAAGTCAAATTCGGTTCGGACTTAGGGAAATCTGATTTTCGCGGATTGAAGCGGTTGGCCGAAGACGTCGGAAGCAAATTCAAGCGTGGCGTAATTCTTCACGCTGGCGATAAATTCGCGGCTTTTGGCAATGAATTGTATGTCGCGCCGATCTCGCTTCTTTGGCGTTGACAAAAAAACGACGCCTTGATTGAAGGCGTCGGAAAGTGCAGTCTCTGAATTCGAAAATCCTTAGCCGATGAACATCTCGTCATCGACATAAACGCGGTCGATCTGCTTCGGGGCCGGCGCAAAAAGTACTTCGAGCCCTTTGCGGACACCCGACATGATCGCCGCGATCTCGCGCGCCGGTTCGACAACTTTCTTCTGAATGAAATCGGTCGTCGTGATGACCTGAAGCTGTGTCCGGTCAATCGTATTGCTCACCAACTCGACTTTGTCTTTGGCGACGATCGCCGTCTGTCCGACAAGTACCTTGAGTTCGGCAACTTCTTCGCGGATCAGGCCGGCCGATTCCGCAAAATACTTCGTCGCCGTCGCCAGATTCTCGGAAATGTCGTTGAACTGAACCGAGATCAGTTTGCCCTGTTCGCTGATCGCATTGACCTTGCCGATCAGCGGCTCAACCCGCTGTTCGACATTCTTGACCGTCGCGACGACGCGTTTGACCGTTACGGCGATCGCGATCAACGCAAACGCCATGCAGATAAAACAGATCGCAATCACGATCGACGCGATCATCATCCAGAATTGTGGATTATCGAAAGACATAGTTATTGCGGATTGGGGATTTGCGATTTCGGATTTCTCGAGGGACAGTAAATTCCGAAATCCCAAATCCCAATTCCCAAATGTGATTAGTTTTCCTTTTTATCAACCGGATAGGTCGGCCGGCCCTCGGCGATGACCTTGACTTCCGATTTGCGCTTCTCTTCGGTGTAAGCTTCCTTTCCGGCCTCGATCGCGGCGGTAAACGGATTTGTCGAGCGGGCGGCGGCTTCCTTTGCCTTTTCGGTCAGTTCACTCGCTTTTTCCTTGAGTTCACCGGCTCTTTCCTGAGCTGCCTGATAGTACTCTCCGGCGCGTTCACGAGTCACCTCGTAGTATTCTCCGGCGCGTTCGCGGGCAACCTGCGCCGCTTCCTTGCTCTTTTCAATGCCTTTACGGGTTGCATCCGCGATGTCCCCGCGGAGTTCCTCACCCGATTTCGGCGCAAAGAGCAGCGCCAGGATCGCACCGATTCCGCCGCCGATCAGCAAGTAGGTCAATTTCGTGGTCGCGCTGGTATCCTCGCGTTCGTCTTCGTATCTCATAAATCCTCCAGAACTGCAAAACGAGATTTTTTGCAGCAAAAACAAGCTAAATTCTCGATAGATTGAATATAGCAGAAAACAAAGGGCATCGAAAGCGAAAAATTCCCGGCGCCGGCGATTCAGCCACGCGATCTGCGGACGACACTGAGCGTCCGTTCGATTCCCTGAAGATCCTTGAGAAATTCAGGCTCGGACCAGATCGACCGGTCGATCATCGACGCAACTTCCATCGACTGCCCGAATCCGATCTCGACCAAAAGCAGGCCGCCGGACCGCAGGAAACGCGGCGCGCCGAAAATGATCGCTCGAATGAGCGACAATCCGTCGCCGCCGTCGGTGAGCGCTCGGTGAGGCTCAAAATTCCGCACCTCTGGCTGGAGCCCGGCGATTTCCCCGACGGCGATGTACGGCGGGTTCGAGACGATTGCGTCAAACATCTCATCATCGCCGAGCGCCGAGAAAACGTCGGACCGGCGAAGCTCGAACCGACGGGTGAGATGATGAGCTTCGATGTTCCGGCGGGCGACGGCCAGCGCGTCGGGTGAGATTTCGAGTCCGATCCCGACCGCCGCCGGTATCTGTTTCAAAATCGCAGCCGAGATGCAGCCGGATCCGACGCCGACCTCGCAAAACCCTGGTTCCGCGCGTTCATTCAAGAACCGGGATGCGGCTTCGACGATCAGCTCCGTTTCGGGTCTCGGAATCAAAACGCCGGGCGAAACTTCGAATTCGAGTCCGTAGAATTCGGTCCGGCCAAGGATGTATTGAAGCGGTTCACGCGCCGCGCGCCGCGCCAGAAGCGGTTCGAAACGGAGCAATTCTTCGCCAGACAGTGAATATTCGGGGTGAGCGATCAGAAAAGTCCGGTCGCGGCCGATCGCATGGGCGAGAATTGACGACGCTTCGCGCCGCGGATCGGATACTCCGGCGTTACCGAGCAAAGTCGCGGATTCGGTAAGGATCGCCAAGATCGTTTTATCGTGCATTTCCGTCAACTGCCCTTTAGAACCGCCGGCAAGGTCATCACGATGATCTTGAGGTCCAGCCAGATCGACCAGTTTTCGATGTAATAGAGATCGATCGCAACCATTTCCTCAAACGACAAACGATTGCGGCCCGAGACCTGCCAAAGCCCCGTGATGCCGGGCTTCATGTCGAGCCGGCGTCGATGTCGCGCTTCATAATTCTCGACCTCGTACGGGATCGGCGGCCGCGCGCCGACAACGCTCATGTCGCCTTTGAGAACGTTCCAGAACTGGGGTAATTCGTCCAGACTGGTGCGTCTCAAAAATCTGCCGACGCGGGTGATCCGCGGATCGTTCGGTACCTTGCCGAATACGGGTTCGGAGTCGTCGCCTGAATTCGCGTCGGCCGCGCCCTCGATGTTCTTGAGGTACGCTTCGCGATGTATGGTGTCATCGGCGTCGGCCCGCATCGTCCGGAACTTGTAGCAAAGAAAAATGCGGCCGTCCATCCCAACGCGTTCCTGCCTGAAAAACACGGCGCCGCGCGAGTCGAGTCTCACCGCCAACGCGGACAATGCGATGACCGGCGCGGTGATTATCAGCGCCGCGACCGAAATGAAAACATCCGAGGCGCGTTTGAGGAACCGCTGGGCGTCGGACAGCGGTTCCTGAAAGAGCGTCACTACCGGGAGAACCCCGATCTGTTCGACTTCCGTCTTTTGCGGCATCAGATTGAACAGTCCCGGTGCAAATCTGAATTCGACGCGACGGCGTCGGTCGATCTGCATCATCGCCTCAAACAATTCGCCGCCGGGCAGGCGATCATCGGTGATGATCACTTCCTGGATCGCGAATTCGTCGACCAGCGCCGGCAGCCGTTCGAGACTTTCGACGATTCCGACGACCTCATATCCGAGTTCGGGCGATGCCGCAAGTTCGTCGCGCGTCCGTTCAGCTTCGGCGTTCGAACCGACGATGAGCGTCGGAATGAGATTGATTCCGCGCCGCCTGAAGATCGACTGCGCATATCTGATCGCGATGTGAAAGCCCGTGTAAACCAAGAGCGCAAGCAAAAAATCGAGAACGAAAACGCCGCGCGAATAAGAAAAGTCGCGAAATGCGAATCCGCCGCGAAAAAGGAACGCAACGGCGATGATCAGCAATGATCCGACAAGCACGGCCTTAAAGACGCGGAACGTTTCGGCCGTGTATGAGAACGCGCCCTGAAGCCGGTAAGCGCGCTGGTAAAGCATCATCGCGGCTCGGATCGGGATCACGAAAAAAAAGATCCCGGCATACGGCACAAATTGCTTTGACCATGCCCAGGCGGTTTCCGAAAAAACGGGTTCGCCCTCGCGGATCACAAACGCGGCCAAAAAACAGATGGCGGCAAGAATTGCGTCGACGACAAAGATCGACGCGCGGACAGTCGGCAACAGCCATTCCGGAACGCGTCTCACCGATCGGATCAGTTTTGTCGGGTCTCCGCTCAAGATTCGTTAAGAATGAAGTTTATCACCTGATCGCGCACGCCGGACGCGTCGCGCCGGTCGATCCCGGATTTTTTTCGCAGTTCGATCCGTTCGAGATCGGCAACGCTTTCGATCCGCGCCAGCCGTCCTTCGCGAAACAGATAATCGTCGACCGCGGCGCCCTTGCCGGCAAAAACGGTCGCGGTCGGAACGCCGAGCGCGGCCGCCTCGCGGTTCATTGTTCCGCCGCCGGAAACGACCAGGTCCGCGGCCGCAAGAAGGTTTGCGCCGTCGAGCACCTCGGTCGGGAAAATGATATTCGGTTGCGGATGCGCGGCCCGCAGTTCGTCGGCCTGATAGCTCTTTCGCGCGAGGACGATGAGCCGCGCGTTTTCATCGGCGGCAAACCGATCGAGCATCCGATCGAGCAGATCGTTTGCGATTCCGCGATGATAGAGCGCCTCAGGCGCGTGCGGCCGGACGACGACGAGCACGTTTTCGGGTCCGACGCCGAGTCGCCCGAGAACGTTGCCGAACTTCGGATCCGGCATGAATCCGGCGAGATAGACGTCTTCCTTGATGCCGTCGAATTTCTTCGTTTTCTCCGTCGCGCGAAGTTTTCGGAGCACATCATCCGGAAAACTTTCGGGCACGACGACGCGCGACGCGAGCCCGAATGACAGGCGGTTTGCCGGATGATGTTCGTAATCCATCAGGTTCACCGATTTGATCCGAAGGAGTTTCGCAACCGCAAGCGGTTCATGCGAGTTGTGCGAGACGACGAGTCCGATCCGTTTGCCGGTTGCCCAACGGATCAGCGATCCGATTCGCGATGCGTATTTGACGCCTTTCCCGAGGATCGACTTGCCGCCGTGGGATCCGAAAACCGTGATCGGAAGTCCGGCATCGCGGGCGAGTTCGACCGTTTGGGCGTAATCGCGCGCCGTCCAGACAACTTCATGCCCGCGACGTTCGAATTCCGGCGCGAGCGCCCGAAAGAACGGCACGTGCGGTGAATTTCCGAGATCGATCCAGATACGCACGTCAATAACCAAAAATTGCCAACGGCAAAACAAGCCCGAAGCGTCATCGGGCGTCCGCGGTTTCGAGAAGCCGGGCGAGCGCAAATGCGGTCCACGCGTTCGACCATCTGATAAACGGTATCTTGACCGTTCCGTTCCGACGCTTTTGATAATAGAACCAGCCCGCCTCGTCGCGCATATTGGCAAGCAACCAAACCGCGGTCTTTTCCGCCTGCGGCAAACAGCGTTCGTCATGCCGGCTCAGTTCGCAAAGCGCGGCAATCGCTGCCGAGGCCGAGTGGATATCGACCGGAAACGTCTCGCGATCATAATACTTCGGCGTTCCGTCGTCGAGAAAAAAGTTCCCGAGCCAAAAATCGAGTCCCGTACGGATCGCGGCCGCGCAATCGAGATCCTCGATCCGCGCCGTCAGTCGGTCAAGCGACAAAAGAATGTAAGCGGTGTGAAAATTGTCGACCCACGCGTGCCTCAACTTCGGTCCGTACGCCCAGGCCCCATCGGGACGCTGTTGGGAAACGACAAACTCGGCCGCGCGCCGCGCCAAATCGCGTTCATCGGTGTTGCCGCCGGCGAGAATTTCGGCCGCGAGAAGTGACGCGTTGTAAATAATGCTGCGATCGATCGGCGTGTACGAAAAGCAAACGCCGTCGTCACTGTCATGACTCCGATTAAGACGGCCGGTGACGAAGTTCCTCACTTTTGCGGCAACCGAGTCGTAGCCCGGACCGCCGAGCGCCTCTCCAGCCTCCGCAAAAGCCCGCGCGGCAAACGCCGTCGGGACGATCGTCGGTGTTCCGCGCGGAGCGTAAAAGGCACGCGACTGCCAATCGAAGTTGTAACCCCAGCTGATTGAATCGCTTTCGGTGATCGCAAGTCTCAGAAGGGCATCGAGATGCGATCGCGCGTTGTCCGCGTGACGGTCATCTCCGGTCACCCGAAATCGCGAGATTTCGGCAAGTGCAAAGAGTGCGAGTCCTTTGGCGTTGACGCCCTTCGCGATCGCAAGCATCGGCCGCAGATTGCGCGCTGACCGTTTCACGATCTGCAGAAACGCGAGCCGCGCCGGCGCAAAATACTTCAATGGCGAAGCCTGGAAATACCGGCTGTTGAGTCCGTCAAACGGATCAAAGCCCGCAAATCGCTCGTTTTCGCAAGAGGTGTAAAGTTTGCCGTAGGCAGTTTCGATTTCGCCGCGATCAATCAAGGTCCTTCAATTATTCGGCAATCGGCCGACAATCGCAAATCTCCCGATCGAGCGGTATTCGGCAGGTCAAAGCCTCGGCAGCGCGATGCTGAAGCGTGATCCCTTTCCGACTTCGGATTCGACTTTGACGTTGCCGCCGTGCTGCTCGATAACTTCTTTGACGAGCGAAAGCCCAAGTCCGGTCGTTTCTTCCTGTTTGTCCTGGCCGTCGCGCGCAACCCGATAGAATTTCTGCCAGATCTTCTCATGATCGCTGCGGTCGATGCCGTATCCGCGGTCTTCAATAACGACGCGCAGGAAGTCCGCTTCGAGAATCGTCGAGATCATAACCTGCGTCCGTTCTGGGCTGTAGCGGATCGCGTTGTCGACGAGATTCGCGATCGCGCGCCGGATGAGGCCTTTATCGGCCGCGATCGGCGGCAGGTTGGCGACATTCTTCGATATCAGTTGGATTCGCTTGCGCTTCGCCGTGTCGTGCATTTCACCGACGACCTCATCGACGACGCTGTCAAGCCGGACAGCAGACTTCGTTACTTCTTTCTTATCCGCCTGTTCGAGGTTGGACACCGACAGGAACGTCGACAGCATGTTTGAAAGCCGTTGCGATTCGTTGACGATAATCTCCGCGAATTCACGATTTTCGGCCGTTATCGAGTCATCCATCAGAAGCAGTTCGGCAAATCCCTTGATGCTCGTCACCGGAGTCCGGAGTTCGTGGGACATCAGACTGGCCATATCCGAACGCAGTTTCTCGTTCTCTTTGACGGCGGTGATGTCTGTCAGTGTGATCAGAAAACATGCCGGTTTGAGCGCAACGTTCGTATCGTGGATCGAAACGTTATCGGAAGGGACCTTCACGAGCGAGATCTGGAGATCGAGGATCTTGTTGTCGCCATCGAACTTCAATTCGTTGCGGTAAACTTCCCCGGTTTGAAGAACGCGCCGGATCGCAAGGTGCGGTTCGCTGAACGCTTCGGTCCGGAATTTCGACAAGAGTTTGAACAGATCCAGATCGAGAATCTCGTTCGTTTTGATTTCGATCAGATGGCGCATCTGGCGGTTGACGTAGGCGATCGTGCCGTCGAGATAGGCGATCGCATGCGCTTCTTTGAGGTACGAACTTGCGACTGCGCTGAAAGACTGTTCCTTGATCAGGCTCTTGATGAGCCCCGTTGTCCCGACGCGATTATCGGCCGATCGCAACGAAAGAAAACTCCACCAGAAACGGTTCGGAAGATTTTGTCCTCGGAGTTCCTGTCGCTTGAAGTTCCTTGCGAGCTGGCCGCAGAATGCTTCCAGCAGTTGCTGGTCGCCGCGTTCGAAGTTTTGATGGACCTTAACGAACAGCACGCCGACTGCCGTATTGTCGTAGATCAACGGAAGCGCGATGCGGGCTGCCTTTGTAGTCTGATTATCGACGGTGACAATCGACTGTCGGTCACGGAAGGCTCGCTCGCAGAATGCGACGGTCTCGCGCCATTCAGCTTGTCGCAACTGCATCTTTTGGGTTTGTCCGTCGACGCGTGACCGGCCGATCGGGCGAAACGCGTCGTGGCGATCGACTTGGAAAACGATCGCTTCCGATAGCGGGAGCACGGTTTCAAGAAGACGGAGTCCGTGTTCGATCCGGGCCTCGGCCGGCTTGATCTCAAGCATGCTGCCGGTTGAAGCGAGGTTGACGAGATTCTCGGTCAACGACTGGTCAATGCGCCACAATTTCTTGAGGTGGATGGCAAAGATCGTCGTCAGAGCAGTGAACGCAACCTTTAGAAAATGCAGGTTGACCGAGAAATAGAGTAGTCCGACGACACTGGCGATGAACCACGCGGCGATGAATCCGAAGGTCACCGGAAGACTCTTTTTCAACGGATAGTTTTCCGAAATCAACCCGACGACTAATCCGAACGTGACGAGCATAAGGATCTGCCACCAAGAGAGTTCGAATTGATTGGTGGCGACGTGCTCACGAAGGTACAGCACGTAAACAAGCAAGAGCTCCCAAAGCGTCAGCAGCGATACCGCAACGGCGAGCGGCAACGCGAGTCTTTGTATAGTTGACTTAATTCGGGTGGAGTCCATGAATTCCGGGGACGGAGTGAAGGGCGAAGCGCAAAACAATGTTTGCCAATTGATTATGCATCATTGGATGGCGATCGTTCAAGCATTTTGTCGATTGACCGAAGGTGTATCCGAGATCGGCAATCGGTTGCCCTTTTGGCTGAAACACTCCATAATATGAGCTTGAACCGACGATGAAAATCATCTCAAATTTCCGGGTTTTGTTGCTGCTTTTGTGGCTCGGCGCGGCGCTGTTTTTCAGTTTCGCCGCCGCTCCCGGGGCGTTCTCGGTTCTGCGTGCGGCTGAGGTGCCGAATTATTCGCAGCTCGCCGGATCTTTGGTACAGCGGAATCTGATGATCGTTAATTTCAGCGGGATGGCGATCGGTTTGTTGCTGCTTTTGACCTCGTTCGCGAATCCGAAGAGTTTTAACAGGTTCGTCTTGTGGGTCGAAAGAGCGCTGATTGCGATCTTGATTGCGGCATGTGCGGTCGGACATTTCGTAATTGGTTTATGGATCTCGTTTCTGCGGACCGAGATCGGACGATCGACCGAAGAACTGGCGCTTGATGATCCGCTCAAACTCCGTTTCGATATGCTGCACAGCTACTCCGTTTGGATTCTGATGACCGCGATGGCGGCGGCCTTGCTGACATTCCTGATCATTGCATTCAAAGATTTTTCGGCGCCGGCAAAGGCCGTGGACCCGCTTGATTTTACAAAGGATTTTAAAGTTTGAACGATATGGACGTTATTGAAAACATTGAAGAATTCTCGAACCGCTTCGGGAAATGGAACGGAAATGCGGACCTTACCGGTTATCCGTTCGTTCAGAATATCCGGGCTCCGTTCAGCCCGGCGCGTCGCGCGCTTCCGCTTACCAACCTGGCGCTGATCACATCAGCGGGCGCCTATATCGACGGGACAGAGCCGTTCGATCTCGATGCGCGCGACGGCGATCTTGCGTTTCGCGAGATTCCTGTCGAAGTTGAAGCCGAAGATCTGCTTTACTCGGCCAAGGGTTACGATCCGGCCGCCGTCAAATCGGATCGCGATTGCCTGATTCCGATCGATCGTTTGCGTGAGTACGAGGCGAATGCCGTGATCGGTAAACTCAATCATGTCTGGTGGAGCCTGTCGCCGTGGATTCCGAATGCCGCCAAAGTCGCGACCGAGCTCGGGCCACGGCTAGCCGATCGGCTCATTCATTACAATGTTCAGGCCGCGATCCTAATTCCGGCAACGCGCCTTTGCCACCAGACCCTCGGAATCGTCGCGCGGGCGATCGAACAGAAGGGAATTCCGACGATGCTTGTTTCGACCGATCGGAAGACGACCGATCTCGTGCGGCCGCCGCGGACCGCATATTACGACGGCGAAACCGGCGCGACCGTCGGCCAGGCGAACTGGCCCGAGTTTCAGCTCCGCGTGCTTGATGAGTCGATTCGCTGGATCGAGACGTTTGATCAGCCGACGTCGCGAAAGCTCGGCGTCGTCCTCGAATCGAAGACTGAAGCCGCCCGTGGCGAACGGTGATCGATCAACTCAAATGCCGCTGATCTGCCATTGCTTGACGGCATCAAGCGGGTAAATGAGCATCAGGATATTGAGCAAAAGGCCGTCGCGGATCCAGATCAGCAGGATTGCTTCGACAAGCAGAAAGAAGAGCAAGGATTTCATCCAGCCGAGCCGCATTGCGATCGCGAAACCGGCAGCGCACGCGACGACGTCGCCGACCGAATTCAGGATTGAATCGCCGAAGTAATCCAGCGATGCGGTATTCTCGCGATACTGCTGGATAATGTAATTGCTGTTTTCAAGAACCTCCCACGCGGTTTCGGCCGCGATTGCGGATGCAAACCGCCAGGCCGGTTCGAGACTTTTCAAAAGCGCTCCCGCGATCCAGAAAAACAAAACTCCGTGAAGAACGTGCGTGAACGTGTACGGATCGAAAAAATGCTGCGACGTATGCGCGCTGTTCCACGCGTCGTTGATGTAAACTGCACGGTCGTCGAGTTTGCACCACCATAGCCGGCCCTGCAGCCAAAGCGAAACGATCATCGCCGCCGTTGCCAAGATAGCCGCGAGTGCTGCCGGTCTGAGTCCTGTCGTTTCGATTGTGTCGGTCATAACGCGTTCGAATGATTCTACAAACTTAGTCGTCGGTTGAAAACCGCGAATCCGTTCCGTTTCATGCTGAACCGTGGTAAGTTGTTGAAAACGTTTGGATTGAAGTAATGAATCGTGAAGAAATGCTCGCCCGCGCGAGCGAGATCGATAAAATTTGGGACTTTGTCGTCATCGGCGGCGGCGCGACCGGGCTCGGTTGCGCGCTCGATGCCGCTTCACGCGGTTTTTCGGTCCTTCTTCTTGAGCAGATCGACTTCGGAAAGGGAACTTCAAGCCGCTCGACGAAGCTCGTCCACGGCGGCGTCCGCTACCTCGCGCAGGGCAATCTGACGCTCGTCAAAGAAGCGCTCAAAGAGCGCGGTTTATTGCTTCGGAACGCACCGCACATTGTTTCAAAACAGCCGTTCGTCGTTCCGGTTTACAGTTACTGGGATAAGTTCTTCTATGGCGCCGGACTCAAGACCTACAATCTTCTTTCGGGCAAATACGGGTTCGGGAGGTCGGAGATCCTGTCGCGCGCGGAAACCATCGAACGTTGCCCGAACGTGAAGCAGGATGATCTTGAAGGCGGGATTCTCTATTTTGACGGGCAGTTTGACGATTCGCGACTTTTGGTCGATCTCGCCGTGACTGCCGCCGAGCGCGGTGCCGTACTACTCAATCACGCCCGCGTTTTCTCGCTTCATCGTGACGGGGCCGGCAAGATCGACGGCGTCGGATTTTCGGACGAACTTACCGGACAGGTTTTTCTTGCGCGGGCACGGTCGGTGATCAATGCGACCGGGGCGTTTTGCGATTCGGTGCGAAGGATGTCGGATCGCGCCATTGAGCGGCTGATTACCCCGAGTCAGGGCATCCATCTCGTTTTTGACAGCCGGTTCCTGCCGGGCGGTTCGGCGCTGATGGTTCCGAAAACAAGCGACGGACGCGTTCTGTTTGCGATTCCATGGCGCGGCCGAACGATCATCGGAACGACCGACACGCCGTGTGAAAACCCCGAGATCGAACCGCTGCCACGCGATGAGGAGATCGAGTTCATTCTTCAAACCGTCGGCCAATATCTTTCGGATTCGCCGAAGCGAAGCGACATTCTGAGTGTTTTTACCGGAATCCGACCGCTCGTCCGATCATCGAACTCAAAAAATACGGCCGCTCTCTCGCGCGATCACACGATCGAGATCGATATTTCGGGACTTGTGACGATCACCGGCGGAAAATGGACGACATATCGGCGGATGGCCGAGGATACGATCAATCAGGCATCGGAACATGCCGACATCGATCGCCGTCCCTGCGTCACACATGAACTCGCGCTTGCGGATTCGGTGCGATTGGCTGACGAGATCGCCGCCGCCGATCCGGACCTGGCGTGTCCGCTCGACCCGCGGCTCAACGTGCGCGGGGCCGATATCGTCGCGGCGACAAGATTCGAGCTGGCGCATACGGTTGAGGACGCGCTCGCACGACGTTCGCGATGTCTTTTTCTGGATGTTCGTGCGGCCGAATCGATCGCCCCGGCGGCTGCCCGTCTGATGGCGGCCGAACTCAAAAAGGATGAATCGTGGGTCAGCGACCAAATCACCCAGTTCAGCGTCACCGCAAAGGCCTTCACCGTCGCTCAATAACATCCGCAAAAGCCTTGTTTTGGCACTCTCTTACGAATCCGCGAATCACCTTCTAAAGCGAAACACGCGAAATTCGCCAAACATCGGCCCAATAGGATCACGGATAAAAAAGTTCTTGCCCGCGTCGCACGATCTGTGCAAAAATCTCTTCATCTCAATCAGAACGCGGGCTCATTTCCCGCAAAAGCGCTCGAATTCTCAGAACACGAGCTTCACCTTTGACCATTTGATCCTTGCTCACTGACTCAAGCCAAACAAGGCTCAAATTCACCGAAAAACATAACCCGAGATCACTCGATCTCCTCTAAAACTATGAGCGAACTTACCATCAATATTATCGACAACTCACGTACTATCAGCAGTTGCGCACACGGATCGTATGCCAACGAACTTGTCGCGTCACTTACCGCCGAGCCTCGGACAATCGAGGAGCTTCAGGCCGCGATGTGCCGTTTCCATCCAGCCGATTCGGACTTTGATCCGTTCGGATTCTTTTACGACGGGTATGATCCGGAACCGTACGATTCGGGAATCCTGGTCATCGACCTTGAAACACGGATCGTCGCCGTCGACACCAGCTATTCGCGGTTCTCACGCGAGGGAACGGTCACGATCAGGACTGACGACGAAGGCGATTTTCCGATGCCGTACAAGCTTTCCGGCGACTGGGAATTCGTCGCCACGGTCGCCGAATACGAGGGGCTTCGCAAAGAGCGCGCCGGAGTTGCCGAAGACGACCCGATCGATGCCCGCGCGGTGCTTTACGGTGAACCGTTGTTTGAGTTTATCCTCGCCGAAAAGGCGGCCAACGCCGCGAATGATGACGAAGACCTGCTGGTCGACGTCCATGCGCGCTGGCTGACGACGGAGCGTGCGGATCTCGGCGGACGGTCGCCGCGGGACTCAATGCTTGAAAGGAATGATTTTATCGTTGCCGATCTTCATTCGCGCCAACTGCAGTGGGCATTTACAAAGGTATGTCCGCCGCCGATACCAACTGATTCCGACGCGTTTCGATTTGCCGGTTTCGGGACGAACGAGATCGTCATCTACTACGATCTGGTCAGGAACCTGTTGACCGCGGCCTTTTCCGGCGCGGCGGCAGATGCGGATGAACTGCGCGGGATTTGTGAGAATTGGCTGAATCAGGAACAAGCGGAATTTTCCGGACGGCGGCCGGCCGATATCATCGAGACCGAGCGGAGCCGCGTAAATCTGACTGTTTCGCCGATCGAATGCATGATCGATGAGGATTGCGAGATCTGTCAGATGCTGGCCGCGGATTTTGACAACCCGATGTTTTGGGGGCTCGACGGAAGCGGAATGGAACCCGACCGATTCGAATTCTCGTT
>JBGASE010000031.1:0-27170 GCA_044229875.1 Pyrinomonadaceae bacterium
ATGGCCGAGCGGTGCGGAAATCACGATGCCGCACGAATGCTGGAATCAGTCGAGGCCAGACTGGACGGCTCGAAACTCGCAAAGGAAGAAACACTGTGCAAGGAAACAATGACGCGTGCTGAGCGGGAGTGGCTAAAAACACAACGCCCTGAAGAAGCAAAACACTGGAACCTCTTGACGGACCTTTCACCACAGCACCTGAATCGGGACTATTATGCTACCACCTGAACCATGGTACGGATTCTTACGAGAAATTGACGCCTTCCTGAGTGAGGAGCACCACTTTCACTGTTTAGGCGGTTTCGTCGTGACGCAGGAATATGGCTCAGAACGGTCAACTTCTGACGTGGACTTTTTGACCCTAATCCAACGCAACGACGAACTGATTGAGTTCGCAGGATTCGGTTCAGATCTATACAGAAAACACAATATCTATTTGGATCCTGTCGGCGTCGCGATAATCCCGGAAAATTATACCGAGAGACTCAAAGAAATGTATCCGGACTGCTTTAAGCGAATCCGCCTATTTGCGATGGATCCCTATGACATCATTCTCTCGAAGATCGAACGAAACATCAGCAGAGACCGCGAGGATGTCGAGTACCTCGCCATAGAGCTCGCCTTGGACATGTCCGTTCTCGAAAAACGATATCACGACGAAGTGCGATATCAGGTAAAGAACGAAGATCGCGAAGATCTCACCCTTCGACTTTGGATAAAAATGATCGAAGAAACCCGCCAGCGAGATCTCGGCCGATGAGAACGACGAGAAAATTCACTTAGACTCATGGAAATTTCAGAGCTCCTCTAACAAATCGGCCTGAAAAACTACTCCGGACCGTCCGTGACCATACCCACGATGCGCGAGATCGCATCGCGGGGCCGGAGCGTCGGGGCATCGACGTTCCACGCGGTGACGACAATGACGATATCGTATTCCGGCAGAACGATCGGGAACTGACCGCCAAAACCGCTTCCGCTCCAGGCCATGAATTTATTGTCCTTGCCGTACGGATAGAGCCACCATTTCAAGCCGTACTTCGTGTTCGGCCCAAGGTCCATGTGCGGCGACACCGAATCCTTGACCCATTCCGCCGAAACTATCTGAGCGCCGTTCCACTTGCCGCCGTTCAGAAAAAGCTGCCAAAGCTTCGCGACGTCGCGCGGACGCATGTAAAGGCCGCCCTCGGCGTCGATCAGACCGCTCGGAGAACGTTTCCAGAAGAACTGCTTGATTCCGAGCGGAGCGAAAAGATTGCGGACCGCATATTCCTCGATATCCATACCCGTCGCGACCCGAAAAACGTGAGCCAGGATCTGCGTCGCTCCCGAACTGTAGGCAAACGTGCTCCCGGGCTCATGCGCCATCGGGCGATTGATCGTGTATTCGACCCAATCGCGCGAAGCTTCCATCTGACTGCCTGTATTGTTCGGATCCGAATAAGGAAGGCCTTCGTTCCAGTCGATGCCGGCCGACATCGTCAGCAAATGGCGGATCGTCATCCGGCGTTTGCGATCGTCCACATTCTGCAGTTTGGACTCATCGAAGTACTTCAGAACCGGCGTATCGATATCGGGAATGTCACCCCGTTTCCGGGCGACGCCGAAAATGATCGAGGTGATCGACTTCGTCACGGACTGCAGGCTGTGAAGTTCTCCGCGCTGATACCACGGGTGCCACCATGAGTTGTAATAGTTGTAGGGGCCGCTCAGATCGCCCGCATTGAGGGGACTCTCCTTTTTGGCGATTTCGCCATAGATCTTCGCGTAATCGTGCTCGTAACGTTTGTCAAAGACCAGTTTTCCGTGCCGCACGACCGTCAAACCATCGATATTTCCAAATTTGCCGGAGGCGATTTCCGCGTCGAACTGCGCAAGAGCTTTCTGGTCAAGCCCGACCGATTTCGGCGTCGCATTCGGCCAAACAGATCTTTGGGCCTGAACGCTGACAACGAAAAGCAAAACGCAAATGATCGATTTTCTGAACATAGTGATTGATATCCTGATCGGCGTCGAAGCGAAAGCAAGTGTGACATCATTGCGATTTCAAGACAACAGGTCGATCGATGGAGTCATTTGCCCGAAGGTCAGGTTCGGAACTAACATAAGCGCATGCAACCGCTTGCCGACAGGATCAGACCCGCGACGCTCGAAGATTATGTCGGACAACCGCATCTTGTCGGCGCGGACAAGCCGCTGCGCCGCGCGATCGAGCAAAAACACATCTTTTCATTCATTCTGTGGGGCGGTCCGGGCACCGGAAAAACGACGCTTGCGCGGATCTATGCGCATGCGCTCGACGCCGAGTTTCATGAATTGTCTGCCGTTTCCGCCGGGAAGGATTCGATCCGAAAGATCATCGAGACGCCGTCGGCGCGCCAGAAAGTCCTGTTTCTTGACGAGATCCACCGATTCAACAAAGCACAGCAGGATTTTCTTCTGCCGTACGTTGAAAGCGGCGAACTGACGCTGATCGGCGCGACTACCGAGAATCCGAGCTTTGAGGTGATCGCGGCGCTTCTATCCCGAATGCGGGTCTTTGTCCTCAAGGAACACGGTCCGGATGAAATGCGGCAGATCATCGAACGCGCCGGTATCGGAATCGACGACGAAGCGCGCGACTGGCTGATCGCAATGGCAAACGGCGATGCGCGCCAGGCCGTGACGATGATCGAAAATACATCGCAACTGTACGAACGGATCACCGTCGACAGTCTCAAGGAAGCGGCGCAATCGTATCTCAGATATGACAAAAAGGGCGAAGAGCACTACAACACGATCAGCGCGTTCATCAAATCGATGCGTGCCTCCCAACCCGATGCCGCGATGTATTATCTGGCGCGGATGATCGAAGCCGGTGAAGATCCGAAATTCATCGCGCGGCGGATGGTGATCTTCGCCTCCGAAGACGTCGGACTCGCTCAACCGACGGCGCTTGTCGTCGCCAACGCCGTTTTCCGGGCGTGCGAGACGATCGGATTGCCGGAAGCGGCGATCAATCTCGCCCACGGAGTCGCTTATCTCGCCAATTGCAAAAAGGACCGCAGCGCCTATGACGCGCTCCGGGCGGCATCCGAAGACGTCAAAAGGTTCGGCAATCTACCGATTCCGATGGAACTCAGAAACGCTCCGACAAAATTGATGAAGGAGCTGAAATACGGCGAGAATTATGAACCTTACACGGATGCGAGCCTGTTGCCGGAAAAGCTGAAAGGGAAGAAATACCTGAAATAAGAGTTACTTCTTCTTTCGCAACGACTCCATCGCGAGATCGTTTGCGTCCTGTGAAGACTGCCGGCCTTCTTCGATGATCTCGTTGAATTTGTCTTCTTTGAGTTTGAATTCGGCGATAACCCGATCTCGGTTCATCACATTTTTCGGATCATAGCCGTCGCGCAGAATCTGTGCCGCCTGTCGCCGCTGCTCGAACGCTTCGACGTATTTTTCAAGACTCGCGATCTTGAGGTCGAGATACGACTTGAAGTCGTCGTTGATGTTCATCCCGCGAGCTTTTCGCAGAAGTTCGATCGCTTCACCGCCCTCTTCGGTTCCGGCCGAGATCTGATTGACGAACTCGTCGGCAAGCGCTCTGACCTTCGCTTCGTCGCGGGCTTTGAGTGCCGTTTTTAATTCTTCATAACGCGGCTCGTTGTCCTTGAAACGTTTCTTGATGAGCTTCAGCTTTTTGTTCGCGGCATCGACCGTGTTTGCGGCCTCGGCGGTTTCATCCATCGAAAACACGGAATCCGACGTTGACTTTACGCCGCCGCATGCGGCCAGCAAAATCACGCCCAGAAATAGCACCGAAGTAATCGATTTCATTTCAAAAAATTATACGATCTCGTTCAATCGCTCGTTCGATCGCCTGCGCCAGATAAACCCGTCAAGAACATAATGCGTCAATTGTGGAACGGCAAGCAGCGGAACCAGAAAGATCTTCAGGTTTCCGAGATCCCAATCCGCGCCGAAGAGCCAGTTTCGCTCATGCCAGACGCCGCGGTGCCAGAAAAGCTCTTCGACATACGCGATCGCCCACAGCGTCGCCAGAAATACGATCCAATTGCTCGAAAGCGCGCGGTACGCGGCTCCCGCCTGTTCGCGGCGCGCTCTTGCATAAACATAGATCAGAGCAAAATACGGGACTCCGTGAATGATGACGTTGGTCACCGTAAACGCGTAATCGGAATTGAACAAAACGATTCCGGAGTACCAACAGATCGCGGTCGTCGCGACAACGATGTCTTTGCCGATGTTGATGAATCCGCTCGCCAGATACTGATAAACGGATTTTCCGAAGTAAATCGCAAGCGCGATCAAGTAAAGCGGAAAGACGATCGATTCAACGATTGAGGGAATCGCGTAAAAATCGCCGGCAATGAACCACTCAAAGTTACGCGGAAGGTTCGTCATCCAGTAAACGAGCGGATAAACGGTCGCGAGATAGACGGCGGCGGCGTCGATCGACCACGTCACCCGACCGGTTTCACCGAGCTTCCGGCGATAAAGCGCGACCCAGCCATATTGTTGCCGGACAAAGTGAAAAACGGCCAGAATCGCCAGCGCTCGCCAAAAAACGAGTTCGCCTTCCGAATACAGCGCGACGCCGATCAGATAGCCCGCGACCGGAACGGAAAGATAGAGCAAAAGCCGGCGCTTTACTTCTTCAACGTCGAAATAGACGCGAAAACTGGTCGACCAGACGTGGGCGATGTCGATCAGAAGAACAAGCGTGATCCAAGTCCAGTCGGGCGATTCCTTCTCGAGCAATCCGACTTGCCAACCGACAACCAGCAGCAGTATCGAAACGCCCGCGCTGCCGAGAAACACCGTCAGGTCGATCCCGCGTGAAAACAGCCAGAACTTGTTGGTTGAAATTTCCTGCATTCGCGAAAGCGACTACGCGAGAACCTCGCGCGCCGCCCGAACACCATGATAAAACGCTTCCTCAAAAAGCGCGATTCCGCTCAGATCGGAATGCGCGAAATGGATGTTGCGAAACGGTTTTGACGCGGCATCACGGACGCCCGACCAGAGAAAATCGGGTCGCGGACTGATCATCGCATGTCCCCAACGCATGATGTCGATACGGCTCGTGAGATCGCGGATCGTCGGATGGGCACGCGCCAGATCGCTGAGGACGATGTCGCACATCTCGGCATGGCTGAGGCCGAACAGCTTTGCCCGCCCGTTCTCTTCGGCGCACATCGGATAATAATAAGTGAAGACCGCCGGCCCGTAATCGAGCCCCTTCTGGTGCGTCGAATTGACGTACCCGAGACTCGGGCTTTCGTAGATGACGTTGTCCCAAGCCAGCGGAAAGTCTCGCGTAAACCGGTTTTTCGGGCGATCGTCAAGAAAAAGGTTTGCGACGAACCACGCGTTGTGATCGAATTGCGATAGATGCGCCGGCGCCGATTGCCGAAAGTCGCGGATTACATATTTTGCGGCAAATACCGGTGAAGCATAGATCACCTTCCGGGCGCGGATTCCGCGAAGCTGGTTGTCGCGCAGATAGATGACGTCGACGCCGCGTTCATGCGGGACGATTTCGACGACGATCGATCCGAGGCGTGTCCGGTCCTTTATTCTTTCGAAAAGATGATCGATGAAACGTCCGTTGCCCTCGGGAAAAGTGATGAATGGCTGCGATTCGTCGCCTGATTTCCGAACGCGCGAACAAAAGTAGAAAAGTCCGGCCCATGCCGATGTCTGATTGAGCTTGAGTCCGTAATCGTCACGGCACGCGTAATCGCAATACCAGAACAGCCGCTCGGACGTAAAGCCTTTGCGCCGAAGCCATTCGCCGAACGAGATCCGGTCGAGCTCAATTGCCGACGCGTCGCGCGAGCATTCGGCGACCGGCAGCACGAACGCCCGTTTTCCGGCGCCGTCGCGCCAGTTGACCCAGGCCTCGATCTCTTTCTGAAACGCGGCGAACTGAAGCTTTTCGTCTTCATTTTCGCCGACGTGAAGGTAAAGTCCTTCATACCAGCGACCCTTGTAGAACACGCGTTCTTCAGGTTCGCGGCAAAGGAATTGCTCTTTGACGATGATCCCGCCGTCCGCGCGCCTGCCTTCGGTCAGATTCATCTCATCAAGCAGCGCGCTGAGTTCGACGTTTTCCTGAAACGGCACCGGCAGATAATGCGCGCCCCACGGATAGCCGATCAGATCGTTTCGGTCACTGCGTGCCGTTCCGCCGATCTTCGATTCAAGTTCGAGCAGCACGAAATCGCGGCTGCCGTTCCTGTCCAGATGATAGCCGGCGCTCAAACCGGCCGCGCCGCCGCCGACGATGACGGTTCCGATCGATTCCCAATTCGCGTCGGGCACTTCCGGGTTCCGCAATTCACGAAGGATATGGCCGACATCGACGCTCGCACCGACGATCTCACCGGCGACCGGGCGATTCTGAGGCGTTGAACGGCACGCGGAAAGCGCCAGCGGCGCGCCGAGAAAAGCCGTCAGTATTTCGCGTCGGGTCAGATTCATATAGATTCAGGCTTTTGATCGGAAACGTTTCTTGATCCAATGATCGACAGAGCCAATCCGGCCAGAAAATAAAACAACATCGCGACTTCTGAATCGCCGAGATTGTAATGGACAAGTCCGCTGACGAAGAACCCGACGGCACCGCCAAGCGTTCCCGCGACGATTCCTTTCAAGAGCGGATCATCACTCTGAAAACCGTACAGCTGGCGCCAGTACGCGCCGCAGAACAACAGCCACAAAAGCAATGCCGGAAGCCCGCGTTCGACGGCGATCTGTATCGGCGTCGAATGGAAATGACCGACGGGAAGCCGGCCGTCATCAAACAAACGCCAATCTTTCGCAAATCTCCGCACCGAATCCATCCCGACCCCGAAAACAAAATTCTTCGGCGACGCGGTCCAGAGATCGAGCGCTTCACGGTAGACGGTCTGGCGCCAGGTCGTTGAATTGTCCTTCGGATCGAGAAAACCGACGCCGCGCGTCTGCTGCAGGACGATTGAACCGACCAGCGCGAGCGGCAGCAGGATCGCCGCGAGCGTGATCAGCATTCTTCGGCTTCCGATGACAGTCAGGATCACGGCGGCCGAGACGACCAGCGCGATCTGCGAGGCACGCGTCACCGTCAGGATCATCGCCAGCGACATCGCCGCAAGACAAAAGGCAGTCACTTTGATTGCTGCGTCGCGTCGTCCGGCAGCGAACCAGGCGGCAAAAATGCCGATTGTAAGCGAGATAACGAGCTGCAACATTTCGGCGAACGTCGTGTAATGACCGTAAAAGCCGGCAGCGCGCCAGGTTCGACCGATCTGCCATCGCTTGACGGAAAGCGCCGTTGCAGAATCAGGCGCCTCGATGATCCGCTCCGTCGGAACATCGATCGTAACGTACGAATCCGAATGATAAACCTTGGCCTTGAAGATCTGACGTGTTCCGCCGGCCGCGATCCGATCACGGATTTCGTCAAGCGATCTGACCTTGACGCCGTCGATCTCAAGAATCGTGTCGCCCTGATCAAGATCGACCTGTTCAAACGGCCCGCCGGCGAAATCGTAGATCTGAACCCCGCGCCCGATGACTCGTTCGATCGGCGCCCAAAGCACGGCGATCATCGAAGAAGCGATCAAAGCCGTGGCCAGAACCTTTGCCGCCCGGGGCGTCCTGATATTGTGATAGGCGAAATATGCGAGCAGAAACAGGCCGACGACCCGCAGCTTGTCAAACGAAATGTCCGGCGCATAGGAGAATGCCGCTGAAATCAGGCTCCAGATGAAGAACGACCAAAGCAGATAATCGACAATTTCGGGCCGGAATCGCGTTCGCGGGACAATGAAAAGCCTGACGATCCAGATCGCCATTCCGGTCAGCCAGGCGATCTGCGTCGCGGCGATCGAATGCGGAAGGCTGACGGCGGTCAGCAGCAGGCAGAAAAACGCGGCTCGTTCAATGACGACGATCCGGCGTCCGGCGCCGGCCGCAATTCCTGCGACGTCATCTATCCATTTGACGAATTTCTCCATACCGAACGCGTTCAATTGATTTTGCTTCAACCGCTTTAACTTGTCTATTCGGTTTGGTTAAACTCTGAAGTTATGCAAACAGACCTTTCAATGAAGGCCGAGATCAATCTTTATTACGATCTTTCGATGCCCGAAACCGACCGGCCGGCGCCGCTGCTTTTGGCGGTCCACGGCTACGGAGCGCACAAGCGTTACATGATGCGCGAGGCGAAACTGATCGCGCCGCCGGGCTTTGCGATCGCCTCGATCCAGGCGCCTCATCAGCATTTTCGAAAGACTGACACCGGTTTCCGGATCGGATTCGGCTGGCTCACTGATCATCGGCCTGACGAATCGGTCGCGCTTCATCACGACTTCGTCAACCGGTTGATCCGAGAACTTACCGCCGCAGGCAGGATCGATCCCGATGAGGTCTATCTTTTTGGGTTTTCTCAGGCGTGCGCGCTCAACTTTCGCTACATGCTGACGTTCCCTGAAGCAGCAAAAGGCGTGATCGGTGTTTGCGGCGGCGTTCCGAACGATCTTGAAACAAGTGACCGATTCTCAAAGACGGCGGCGGACGTTCTGTATCTTTACAATACCGACGACGAGTTCTACCCGCTCGACAAATATCACGAATACGCCCGTCGGTTGAAGGAATTTGCACCCAATCTGACGACCGGGGTCTATGAGTCAAAACACGAAATAATCGAACCGATGCGAACCGATATGCGGGCGTGGCTCAAAGAAAAAGCGGAAGGCCGGTAACCGGTTCCTTCCGCTTGATTCATGCGATGCTCGCTGAATTACTTGCCGAAACGGTAAGTGGTGAACATCGAGTCCATGCGCGTGTCCTGACCTGCCGAGAAACGGTCCATGCAGGCATCGTCCGTGTAGTCCATGAAGTTCTCGATCGGATCGAGTCCCGGAAAACGGGAGCCGGTGCAGGAATCGCGGCCAACCGGGCATCCGTATGCCGGTGAACGCTCTGCCGGCGTGTCGGCGACGAGGTCGCCACCGCTGGTCGCGTTGCGGGCGCAGCCGCCTTGGAACGTGTGATAAAGACCCATCCAGTGGCCGACTTCATGCGTCGCCGTGTCGCCCAGATTGTACGGAGCTGCGCTGCCGCCCGGGATGCTCGAGTAGAGGATCACGACGCCGTCGTTTTTCGGATTGCTGGTGTAGCTCGACGGAAACGTCGCCCAACCAAGCAGGCCGCCGCCCATGTTGTTTGAATAAATGTTCAGATCGTCTGCCGTACCCTGACGAAGTGCGTTCTTCATCTGGCTTTCGCAACTGCCGCCAGCGCAGGTGTACCAGCTGGCATTCGTCGAACGGGTCGTTCCAGCTAGGGTGAATGACCAACCCCACGGAGCGTAAGCGGCATTCAGAACGTTGATCTGCGCATTGATCGAAGCGTCCGAAATATTGCCCTGGCTCACGCTCGTGCCGTTGTTGATAACGTGCCAGTAAACTGGAATCGTTCCGCCGGTTGCGCTCGAAACATCGATGCCCAACTTCTCAAGGGCTTCACGGCGAACCGCGAAATCGCTTTCCATCGTGGCGACGGCCGATTCGCTCGGGTTGGTTCCGCAGAACCGCTTGCCGATCACGTTTACAGGCTGCTTGACTTCGACGACCTCGGCATTTCCTTTCTCTGCGTTGATCGAAAATCCGAACGTCATAAACGCGGCCACACCGATGCAGACAACTGCAAAGGCACCAAAAATCCTGAATTTACTCATCAAAACTGAATCTCCTGGGTTATTTTTATCGAAAGAAAACGAATGATTACTGGCAGCCGTCTTGGTAAATCACTTGTCAAAATAACCCGCATTTGCCGAATCGTCAACCGATTGTTGGTGTTAAACAACCATTCATACCAAAAAAGTGTCAAATAAACGGTTGAAGGGCGAGGAGTAATATGTATCGAGTGTTTTTGACCGGAGCGCTGTCAGTCCTGATTCTCGGTTGCGGCGCGGTTGTCGATTCTCAGGTTGCATCGCGGACTCCGATACCGGTTGGCGCCGTCTCCGCCAACGTTAGAAAGATCCTTGACGATGCAAAGCGGCAGACAAAAGTAACCAGCGGATACACGCAGGAGTATTTTGAAATCGCCTATCCGAACGGCGACGTACCTGAACATACCGGGGCATGTACGGATGTTGTGGTCAGGGCGTTCCGCGCGGTCGGCGTTGATCTTCAAAAGGAAGTTCATGAGGACATGACGGAGCACTTTTCAAGGTATCCGACGAAATGGGGCCTGACTGGGCCCGATCCGAATATCGATCACCGCCGCGTGCCGAATCTTCAAACGTTCTTTGACCGACGCGGTAAGTCACTCGCAGTTTCGACAAAGCCGGCGGATTTCAAACCGGGCGACATCGTTACATGGGATCTTGACGGTAAAGGCATGACGCATATCGGATTAGTCGCCGACGTCGCCGACCCGAAAACCGGTCGACCGTTTATCTATCACAATATTGGTAGCGGAGCGCGGCTTGAAGATCGCCTGTTCGAATGGACGATCACCGGTCACTATCGATATTTTCCGGCGAAATGACGGTCGATCAGCGCGCCGACGGAGATCAGGAATGCGACTGGCCACCAGATAAAAAGCGGAACCATCGGGATCTGATCGGACGACATCTTTGTCGTTTCGAAAGCCATAAACATCGGGATCAGCGGCAGGAAGTTGAAGATCGCGCTGGCGATCCACAACCAACGGACGCGGTGAGGTTCGAGCGTTCCGTCGTTGTGCTTCTTGTATCCGATCAACAATGTCGTTCCGGCACCAAATAGAAGAAAAGGAGTCGCGCCGAACAGGATTCCGGGCATCGACATCGTCACCAGTGAGCCAACAAACACGAAAGCCGCGAAAAACAATCCGAAAATTGCCGGGATCATCAGCAATCCGCTGACGATCATCATGACGGTTGCTGCATTTTGCGAAAACGATCGATCTGAGTACATTGTGTTGCCCTCCGCTTCGGTCATTGCAACCGTCGTTCCAGATAAAAAATGGCCCAAACCAGCGATTTCCGGCCAATTCTTTGGCATTTTGCGGATGGATGTTTGCAAAATGCGGAAGCAGACGCCAGACGCCAGACGCCAGACGCCAGACGCCAGACGTCAGACGCCAGATTTCAGATGCCAGATGTCATGACAGACGTCAGATATCAGACGCCAGATATCAGATTCAAGTTCGAGCGGTTTTCAAACTCTGGCATGTCTAACGTATGACCTCTGACGTCTGACCTCTGACCTCTGACGTCTGACCTCTGACGTCTGACCTCTGACCTCTGACGTCTGACCTCTGACGTCTGACCTCTGACTACACTATTTCGTAACATCGCTTGTGCCCACTTGCACCATATCGTCGGCGATCCGTCGCCGATCTCCGCAATATTCACGCATTCGGCAAAAGGAACGGGATTTGCAGTTTGAATCGGCAAAGTTGAGCAATCTGACCCAACTGCTCTTCCCGAAGACTAAAACGAATAATTGAAAGGAGTTTTCCATGCGTTCACCCCGACTAGTTCTTTGGGCAACATATCTGTTATTGCCCCTTGTCCTGCTTTCCGCAGGAAACGCATACGGCGTCGTTTTTGACGATTACACGCCGGAAGTTTCGGCCCGCGTCGTCCGCATCAGCCTGCTTCGCGGCGATGTTCAGATCCGTCGCGGAGACGATTCCCAAACCTGGGAGCGAGCAACGACGAATTTGCCGATCGTTGAAGGCGACGAACTGACGACCGGCGCCGATGCCCGTGTCGAGATCCAGTTCGACAAAGACACCTACGCGCGTCTCGATTCATACTCGTCCATCAAGTTCACCACACTTCGCGATCAGGGAATCGCCGTCAGCGTCCCGCTCGGAACGGCGAGTTTCCGTCTCTTGAACTTCGACAAATCGCGCGGATATTTTGAGATCGACGCACCGAGTACGACAGTTTCCGTACAGCGCGCCGGCATGTACCGGATCGATGCGGGCGACGCCCGAAGCAACGAGATTCGGGTTTCCGTGACGCAGGGCGGCGAGGCTCAGGTCTATTCGCAGAATTCCGGCTTTTCACTGCGCAACGGCCGCTCGGCGAAGCTTTTTCTCGACGGCAACTTTGCCGGCGAATGGGAAACGGGCGACGCATCGCGTTATGCCGACAACTTCGATGATTGGGTCATGGAGCGCGAAACCGCGGTCGCCAAACGGCTTCGGGATTCGTATTACGACCGATATTACGATCAAGATATTTACGGCGCCGAGGATCTGAGCGAATACGGCGAATGGATCCTGACGCGGAAATACGGCTATGTCTGGCGTCCGTACCGAAGCTCGATCTCAACCTATTCAAACTGGTCGCCATACCGCTACGGACACTGGCGATGGGTGCCGTTCTACGGCTGGACATGGGTCAATGACGAGCCGTGGGGTTGGGCGACCTATCATCACGGCCGCTGGGTTTGGGACGATGGCTACTGGCATTGGGCGCCGTATTCGAATTCTCGTTGGCGCCGAAGCTGGTGGCGGCCGGCGATGGTGTCAATCGTCACGTGGAACGGATCCGTTTGTTGGTATCCGCTCTCGTATTACGACAATTATTACGATTACAACAGCGGCTATTATCGTCGTAACCGCAACAATATTCGTATTTACAACAATACGACGATCATCAACAACAACACGACGGTGGTCGTCAACCCGACGCCGACGCCGGGTTCGAACCTTCCCGTTCCGAACGACACTCGCGAAGATCGGCAAAACCGTATCCTGACGCCGCCGCTCCAACGTGTGCCGCCGGGCGCGGTCGTTTCGGTCGATGCGAAGGAGTTCGGGAAGACGCGTGGCGGATACGTCACGCCGACGCTCGACACCGGCAAGAAGATACTTTCGGGCGAAAGCCAGACGCCGCCGATCCTTCCCGACATGAAAGATCTCGGCAATAAGGTCAGCAAAGAGATCTTGATCGAGAATCCGAGGTTGCCGAATACGGAAAAGGTCCGGACCGGAGCCGCCGAACGGAAGACCGGCGTTTCGCTCGATGAAGATCTGAAAAGATCGAAAGTGTTCGGAAACCGACAGCCGGTGAATACGAAGACGAATCCGGCCGACACGACCGGAACCGGGATCATCGTCAATCCGAACAGCGATCCGCGCAAAACGGGCGCCGTGACTCGGGCGCCGGAGAAGCGTGAAGAGCCGACGACGCCTTCGTTCCCGCAGAACCGGCGGCGCGAGGAATCTCAGACTCCGACGCAGAATCCGAATCGTCCGACGGGCGGAAAGGAGGAAAGCGACGAGCGTCAGTCGAAACCGCGAAGCCAGCCTCGGGAAGAGTCGAAGACACCGCCAATCTGGGTTCCGAATGAACGGCCACGGCAGGAAGAGCGGAAGCCGGATCCGGTACCGCGGCCGCGCGAAGAACGGCAGCAGCCGCAACCCAAGCGTGAGGAACCGCGTCAACAGCCGCAGCCGAAACGCGAGGAACCGAAACAGCAACCGCAGCCGAAACGCGAGGATCCGAAACCGGCTCCGTCGCAGAACAAACAGAAATCCGAAGTCGACGGCAAGAACCGCTGAACTTCGGTAAAACGCCGGAAGCGGCCGCCCGGATCAACCGGACGGCCGCTTCTTTCATTGGCTCTTGTCGCATGTTTATGTTTTTCTGATCTCGAGAGTGGCCGAGTATTTCGCTTTGTCGAGCGGCTTTTCGGCATGCGGAACCGGCGTCAGTGACATGAGCCTAATCTCATAACCCGAAATCCGGACCGTTTGCTCGCCCTTTCCGGTATTGAGTTTCACCGTTTTCCAACTGCCTGCGCCGCGGCGTACCTTGACTCTGATCTGCGCGTTTCCCGCCCAGACGCAGTCAACACCGACCGGACAACGCGAATCCTCAACGACCGACACGAACCTGACCGTGATCCGGCTGCGGGACTCACGTTTTTCGGAACCGATCTTGACTTGAATTTCGGCAGGCGTCTGAGCCGCCGCAACGGTTGCTCCAAAGATCGCAATGAACGCGAAATGGATCAGAAAATATCGTTTCATCGAATTCACCTCACGACCCTTCCGCAGCATTTGAAGCGATCCCGAAGACGAACGTTGTCAGTCAATCACGGCGTCAGCCATTTCATCTCAAGTCCGCCGTCGGTATTCCATCTGAACCACGACCGGCGATGGCCCTTGACGTCGAGCTCCATACAGTCAATTTCGTCGATCGACGACCGGACAACGACAAAGCTCGACCGCCCGGCTTCGCTCTGATCTCGCGACGGCTTGCGGGAAAGAAATTCATCGGGCAATCCCGAGGTTGGCTTATCGCTCAACTGAGATGGCGAATCGCCGATATAGCAGCGACGCGAGAAAAGATCGGTCGCCTGCCATTGCTCGTCATGAAGATCGCCGTCAGTGAGAACTTCGGCGAGTCCGCTGATCCTTACCTGAAGTCGTTCCGCCGGATGATAGAAGAGCCATGAGATGTTCGGATTTTCGCGCAGTTGACCGACCTTCGGCGATCCGGCGTGCGCATGAAAAGCAAGTGAGGCCGGCTTTCGCCAGAATCTGCGAAGCACCACCGTTCGGACGCGCGGCATGCCGTTTTCGACGGTCGCGATCGCGGGCAGATGGAACGGATGGTTCCGGTCGAGCGTCCCGAGATCGAGGTTCTTCCAAATGAGCTTGAGAATTTCGCCGTGCGAAACGCGCTTTTCCCAGATGCTGTTGTTGGCGGTCATAAACCCGACTATTCCTTCAATTTTGCGATGATCGCGGTTGCGAAATCGGCAGTCGACGCCGAACCGCCAAGATCCTTCGTTCGCACGTCACCGTCGGCAAAAACGTCCATCATCGCTTTTTCAGCGCGATCGGCGGCTCCGAATTCGCCGATGTGCCTGAGCATCATGAATGCCGACATCATGATCGCGGTCGGGTTGGCGATTCCCTGACCGGCGATGTCGGGTGCCGATCCGTGAACGGCTTCGAACACCGCACCGAGCTCGCCGATGTTCGCTCCGGGCGCAAGTCCGAGACCGCCGATAAGTCCGGCGCAAAGGTCCGAAACAATGTCGCCGTAGAGATTCTCGAGCACCATCACGTCAAATTGCTCGGGCCGCATGACAAGCTGCATACAGGCATTGTCGATGATCTTGTCGTCCGCCGTGATATCCGGAAAGTCCTTTGAAACATTGTGAAAACACTCAAGAAACAAGCCATCGGAAAGTTTCATGATATTCGCCTTGTGCATCGCTGTGACCTTTGAGCGGCCATGAAGCTTTGCATATTCGAACGCGTACCGGGCAATCCGCGTCGACGCCTTCTCGGTGATGATCTTGAGCGATTCGACAACTCCCGGAACGACGACGTGCTCGAGTCCGGCATAGAGACTTTCGGTGTTCTCGCGAACGATGACGAGATCGAGTTCGGGATATCGGCACGGAACATTCGGAAGCGCCTTGATCGGCCGCACGTTGGCATACAGGTCAAGCGCCTTGCGCAAACCGACGTTGACCGACGTGAACCCTTTCCCGACCGGCGTCGTCAACGGGCCTTTGAGCGCGACCTTGTTTCGCTTGATCGACTCGATCGTCGTTTCCGGGATTGTGGTTCCGAATTTTTCAAGCGCCTGGGCGCCGATGATCTGTGTTTCCCACTCAATATCGACGCCGGTGGCTTCGATCGTGCGAACGGTCGCGGCGATGATTTCGGGGCCGATGCCGTCGCCGGGTATCAATGTAATTGAATGTTTTGCCATGTAATAAGTTCCAATAACGGAGATAAATGCTGCATAGATGATATAGCAAAAAACCCTCACGGCTAAATGCGACCTGAGGCTCGGGATGTTAAAATCTACGCCTGATGGTCCGCGAAATCAGTCAGGATGCTTTGATCGTCGGGGCCGGTGTCATCGGTCTCGCAATTGCGCGTGAACTTCATCATCGCGGACTCCGGAAGATCACCGTCATCGACCGCGGCGTTGTCGGACGTGAGGCATCGTTCGCCGCCGGCGGAATGCTTGCGGTGCAGGCTGAGACCGATTCGGCCGGCAATTTCTTCGATCTGTGCCGCGCATCGCGCGATGCATACCCGGAATTTGCAGACGCCTTGCTTGAAGAAACCGGTACCGACATCGAACTTGAACGCACCGGCACGCTCTACCTCGCCTTCACTGATTCTGATTCGCGTGAAATCGATCACCGTTTTGAGTGGCAGCGCGCCGCCGGGCTCAAAGTCGATCGCGTTTCCGGCCGCGAAACCTGCCGGCTCGAACCGTTCGTATCACCTGACGTTCGCGAAAGTCTGTTTTTTCCTGACGATTGGCAGGTCGAAAACCGGAAACTGATCGCGGCGCTTGAGCGGTACGCGCAACTAAACGGCATCGTCGTTCTCGGGAATTCACCGTGCACGCGGCTGATCGTCAAAAACGGCCGGGTAATCGGCGCGGAAACGCCGAACGGGAAGATATACTCGAAACGAACCGTGCTCGCAGCCGGCGCGTGGACATCGCTGATCGCGGCCGACGGCATCGAATTGCCTGAAATCCGTCCGATTCGTGGTCAGATCTTTGGATTTCAGACCGCGAAACGGCTATTCAACCATGTGATCTACAGTCCGCGGGGCTACATCGTGCCGCGATCAGACGGTCGGATCATCGCCGGCGCGACCGTCGAAGACGTCGGATTCGACAATCAGGTAACTTCGGCCGGAGAAAACTATGTTACCGAGCGTGCGTTTGAAATCTCGCCGGCGATCGCCGGTTTGCAGATCGCCGAAAGAACAGCGGGACTTCGCCCAAAGGCGCTCGACGGAATGCCGGTGATCGGAACTTTTCCACATGTGGAAAACCTTTATATCGCTTCGGCGCATTACCGGAACGGAATTTTGCTGGCGCCGCTGACGGCCGCGCTTGCGGCGGATGCGATCATGACCGGCGCTGTACCCGAGTTGCTGAAGCCGTTCGGAATCGATCGGTTCGCCGCGTGAATTCGTTATGATTGAAGGATTTTGATGCGAGTTGTTTTGTTGATTCTGATTTTTGCAATTGCCTCGATCGGCCAATCCGGCAGGGTCATCGTGCCGTCGCCGGATGCGACGCCGACGCCGCAGATCAGCGGCGAAACTTTGTTCGAAGAGGCGGAATCGTATCAAAAGACGAAGTTTGCGGAACTCGCCAAGAAAAATCTTCCATACAATGAATCGCTCCATCGTGCGATCCTTGCCGACCAGAAACTCCTGGCCGCAAAGAACGCGCTGATCCTCGGTTCACGCCCCGAGCTGACGCCGCTCGATCACTATTTTCTCGGCTTGCTTCATTGGCTTGCGGGAAATCCGGATGCCGCCGATGAGAAGCTCAGGATCTTCGTTGCGTCGGAACGGCCGCAGCCGACGCGGCTTCAGACGGCGCGTCATGTTGTCGCGATCGTCGCGGCGCGCCGGGGTGAGTTTTCCGATGCCGAAAAGTTCCTCGCGGCGTATCTCGCGACCGATCCGATAAATCTCAACGAGCGGATCCGGATCGAGGCTGAGTTGGCGAAGGAATACCGGAAGAAAAACGAATTTTCAAAGGCGGCGGGACATGCCGAACAGGCTTATCGCACCGCAAAGGCAAATTTCCAGACGCGAAGTTCACGGGCGCTGGCAATGCAGGAACTGCTCGATTTCGGCTCTCTTTTGTTCGAAATCCAGCGCGACGCCGGCGAAACCCTGAAGGCCGAAAAGAGTCTTGAAGAACTTCGGGCAACTGCTGCATTCGTCGAATCGACCTCGATCTATTACTACGCCGTCGACAAGATGATCGGTCTCATGATCGAGACAAAACGCAAGCCGCAGGCGATGGAGTATTACCGCAAATCGCTCAAGGAATCGCAGACCGAATTTAAAACGAAGGGCTGGCAGGACGATATTCTGCGGCGGCTGACCAGGCGCGAACGCCAATACATGCTGCTCGGCGAAACCGCGCCCGAACTCGAAAACGTCGCCCGTTTCGTGCCGGCTGAACCAAAAACGCTCGCCGATCTGCGCGGCAAGGTCGTCCTTCTCGATTTTTGGGCGACATGGTGCGGCCCGTGCTACAAGGCTTTTCCGCTGCTGGCTGACTGGCACCGGAAGCTGTCTGCGGACGGCTTGGTCGTGCTCGGGCTGACGCGGTTTTACGGAAATGTCGACGGCGAACCCGCGGATGAAAACAAAGAGACGGCATTCTTGACCGATTTCAAGAAAAAGGAAGACCTGCCGTATGATTTCGTCATCAGCCGCGACATCATGAACCAGATAAAATATGACGCGTTGTCGCTGCCGACCACGGTTTTGATCGACCGCGCGGGCGTTGTCCGCTACATCGAAACCGGCGCCGGAAAAGAGGAAGAACTCGAAAAGGCAGTCCGTCGATTGCTGGCTGAAAAATAGATACCGCCCGATGTCGAAGTCCAAAACCCAGAACTTTTACGATCGCATCGCCGATGTTCACAATCTTGCGATGAAGCTCAACGGCTACACGCGATCGGTCGCCAGGTACTTGAAATCGCTTGATCTTGCGATCGATCGCGAATCGCTCGTGCTCGATGCCGGAAGCGGCACCGGGATCGTCACAACCGGTCTTTACCGCGCCGGTCTGATCCCGAAAACGACAGTCACGTTCGATCTCTCATTCAACCTGCTGAAGGTCTCACGTGAACAGTTCGCGAAAGACAAAAAGACGGCCGGTCAAGCGATTTCGGCAACTCAGGGAAACGTTTTGGCGATGCCGTTTGCGGACGGAACGTTCGATCTTCTGTTATCGTGCGGCGTGCTTGAATACGTACCGCTCGATGCGGGCTTGCGCGAGTTCGCGCGCGTCATGAAGCCGGGCGCAAAACTTGTCTTTATCCCGGTCAAGCCGTCGCTTGTCGGCAGCGTTCTCGAACTTCTTTATAAATTCAAAACGCATCCGCCCGACACCGTCCGCGACGTATCGTCAAAATATTTCAACTTTGTCGGCAATCACGATTTTCCGATCACCGCGCCGATCGGTTGGTCAAAAACGATCTTTGTGCTCGAGAAACGATAGACGGAATCGCCGAAAGTGAACAGGAACCGACCTGAAAATCAGATAACTACGGCTCAAAATTCGGGACGTGCGGCGATCGTCGCGCATCGCGGATCATCTGCCGTCGCGCCGGAGAATACGATCGCCGCGTTTCGTCGCGCGATTGCGGACGGCGCTGAAGGAATCGAATTTGACGTCCGGCTGGCAAAGGACGATGTCGTCGTGTTTCATGATCCGACCCTGACGCGCGTCGGAAGGCGTTCGGGGCGTATTTCTCAGCTTTCGGCGGCCGAACTCGGGCGTATCGATATCGGGACCTGGTTCAATGAACGGTTTCCGAAACATGCCGATCCGCGGTTCGCGCTCGAAACGGTTCCGACGCTGCTTCAGACGCTCGATGCGCTCGCCGGCTTCGGCGGACTGATCTACGTCGAGCTCAAATCGCGCGAATCGGATGTCCGGACGTTGTCGAAGGCAGTAAGCGAGATCATTTCCAATTCGCAGCTGCGACGGCAGATGATCGTCAAGAGTTTTCAGCTCGACGTCATTCCGGAGATCAAAACGCATTGCCCGGACGTTACGACGGCCGCGCTCTTTGCCCCGAAAATTCTGACAATTCTTCGAAAAGAGAAGCGACTGGTGAACGTCGCCGCCGATCTCGGAGCCGACATGCTGTCGGTCCATTTCTCGCTTGCGACCCGCAAACTGATGGAAAAAGCCGACAAGAGAAGCCTTCCGGTGACGATCTGGACCGCCGACAATCCGCGTTGGATAAAGCGCGCCGACAAACTCGGGCTGTACGCCGTCATCACCAACGATCCGGCCGCACTGCTTAACGAACGCGGCACGATCCGCTGACCCCAGCCTATTGATCTTCAAGCCGATTCGGCGATCTCGCCAGTGCGAGCCGTTTTTTTTCAGATGTCGCAATTTTGCGAGATTCCGAACTAACGTTAAAATTATCGCGTCATAACGCGATATTCGACGACAGTTATTAAAGATGAAAGTTTTCAGCAACGTATTGGAACTGATCGGCAACACGCCGCTCGTCAAAATCAACAACATCACGCGCCAGCACGGCATCAAGGCACAGGTTTACGCGAAGATGGAATCGCTCAATCCGGGCTATTCGGTAAAGGACCGGATCGGCGTTTCGATGATCGATGACGCCGAACGAAAAGGCATTCTAAAAAAGGGCGGAACCTTGATCGAGGCAACGTCAGGAAACACCGGGATCGGAATGGCGCTGGTCGCGGCGGTCCGCGGCTATCGGTGCGTCTTTGTCATGACCGACAAGGTTTCGGTCGAAAAGCGGCGTTATCTCAAAGCCGTCGGAGCCGAGATCGTGATCTGCTCGGCGGCGGCAAAATACGGAACGCCCGATCATTACGTTTCAACCGCGCGCCGCATCGCCGAAGAAACACCGAATTCGTTCTATCCCGATCAGTACAATCACCCGGCAAACCCGCTCGCGCACTACCGGACGACGGGGCCCGAAATCTGGAACGACACGGAAGGCAAGATCACCCATTTCGTCGCATCGATCGGCACCGGCGGGACGATCACCGGAACATCGCGGTATCTGAAGGAAATGAACCCGAAGATCAGGGTTATCGGCGCCGACCCGTACGGTTCGATCTTCAAAACTTACAAAGAGACCGGACACGTCCCTGAAGCGACGCCGTATCTTGTCGAAGGCATCGGACAGAATATTCCCGTCGGCAACGCGGACGTCAAGATCATCGATGAGATCATCAACATCACCGATCGGGAGTCGTTTGAGATGTCGCGTCAGCTCGGGCGCTCCGAAGGGATTTTCTGCGGCGGCTCGGCCGGTACGATCTTCGCCGGCGCATTGAGAGTAGCGAAGGATCTGGACGAAAACGCAGTCGTCGTCTTCATCGTCTGCGATACCGGCGAGCATTATCTGACAAAGCATCATTCCGACGAATGGATGAAGGAAAAACTGCTGCTCGAACCGCAGAAGATCACGGCCGGACTGATCAACGAGACGAAGCATGCCGGTGCGCCGGGCGAACTGATCTCGGTCGGACCTGAAGAAACGATCGCGAACGCACTCGAACTGATGAACCGGACCGGCGTGACGCAGATCCCGGTGATTGAGAACAACAATTCGGTCGGCAGTATCCGCGAAAGTCAGATTCTGCAAAAACTTATCCAGAATCGCGATCTTTTGGAAGAAAAAGTGGCTGAGGTCATGGACAAGAGTTTTCCGATCGTCGATGTCGAAACCGGTTCTGACGAGATCAAGCGGAAACTCCAGAAGGCTCCGGCGGTTCTGATCGAAACGTTTGGGCGCATCACCGGAATCATCACGCGCTCGGACGTCCTGGATCTGTCGTAGTAATCGCGCGGTCCGGATCGTTGAATCCGGCTCGAATTCGCCGTTCGATCCCCGAAAAGGAGTCGCAATTGCCCTATGAGCGAAGATAACAAAACCGAAGATTGGGAAATGTCGCACCCGCACGGACAGCTGGATGACGAGACGCGGAAAATTGTCGATGCAGCGACTCCAACGCCGGCCGAGCAGGCGCCCGAAGCGGTCGACGAGGATTACGGACACACTGCCGCAAGCATAAATCTCGATCCGATCGCGATGGGTTCGGACGACTGGGGTTTGCCCGAAACGCGGATCACGACCGAAGAAAAACAGTCAGACTGGCATATGCCTGATCCGGTCTTTCGGGTCTCGCCTGGCGAAACACCGAATTTCGAACACTTTGGCGAGACGGATTTTTCAGACGGATTCACGGCGCAATCGCCGCCGGAAAGCGGATCTTCCGAGGCCGGACCTGAACCGGCCGTCGTAACGCCGACTGTAGCTCCACGAAAAAAAAGCGGAGCCGGAAAATGGATCCTGTTGCTCGTCGGTATCGTCGGCCTGCTCGTCGTCCTGACGGCGGCCGCAGTCGGAATCTACATTCTCTGGTTCACCGGCAAGTCTGAGGTCCGCAGCGTTTCAAACGAAAAGGTTGAAGCGACCGAACCGACGAAGTCTGAAACCGTTCCGGTCAAAACAAAATCCGAATTTCCAAAATCGATCACGCTTAAAGGCGAAATGCTGCTGATCGGCGGCGGCGAGTTTACGATGGGAAGCGACTCCGACGGCGATGAGTCGAAACCGGCGCACAAAGTCCGGCTCGAGGCGTTTTACATCGACAAATACGAGGTCACGAACGCCGATTACAAAGAGTTTTGCGATGCGACGGGCCGCAGCTATCCGACCGAACAATTTTGGGATCCGACATATTTCAAATCGCGCCCGAACGCGCCGGTTCTCGGAGTTTCGTTCGATGACGCAAAAGCTTATGCCGAGTGGGCCGGAAAGCGGCTGCCGACTGAAGCTGAATGGGAAAAAGCGGCGTCGTGGGACGAGTCGAGCGCTTCAAAGCGGGCGTTCCCTTGGGGCGCAGGTGAAGATTCGGATAAGAGTGCGTTCGGAATTCAAATGCCGTCGGACGTCGGTCGCTTCGAACGCGGTGTCAGCGCGTACGGCGTTCACGATTTGGCCGGCAATGCCGCGGAATGGGTCGATTCCTGGTTCGCGCCGTATCCCGGAAATACATCGGCGAACCCGAACTTCGACGGATCGAACCGGGTTGTCCGCGGCGGATACTTCGGTTCAAAGTCGATCGACAGTTTGAAGACTACCAAACGAATTTACGTGCTCCCGAACTTCGTTCCGAAAGCTGAGAAAGCGAGTTATATCGGATTCCGCTGCGCCGTGTCGGCCGACCGTGTGCCGGCCCAGCGTGAATCGAAGTAGCGCTCTGCGCAAATCATCGGCGTTTCTGCCGTCAGAGAGTGAATATGAAGGCACTTCGGAAATCAATATGTCTTTTCATTTCGGCGCTGATGCTTTCAGCGGCGACGATCGTGGCTTACGGCCAGGTCGATGAGGTTTCAAGCAACAAGACGCGCGCCAGGACGACGATCCGTCCGCGGGCAAAGCCCGTCGCGAAGAAGGTCGACGTCCGGCGGCGGGTGACAATCGTCAGGGTCAACAAAAAGAGCCGGTCGAACTATAAGAAAGCGACGGTCAAAAAGGCTGTTGTCCCGTTGCTGGCGGCGCAGTTGCGGCTTCTGACCGTCGATAAGGATGGAAAAGAGGCCGAAACGAATCCGCTCGCGGCATTCACGCCGAATGATCGGCTCAGATTATCGCTGAAAACCAACCAGCGCGGTTACCTTTACATCATCCGGCAACTGACGCCGGATTCCGAGGGCGAAATAATTTTTCCGACGACGCTTGTCAACAACGGCAGCAACTACGTCGCGGCAAACACCGAATATGTGATTCCGCGCGGATGTCCGGCGGAGTTCGCCCCCGAACCGCGCGATTGCTCGTTGCGGCTTGAGCCGTTCGACAAAGCGCCGCAGGAATTTTTTACGCTGATCTTCACGCGCGATTCGCTGGTCGATCTTCCGAATGACGTTAAAAACACCCGCGTCAGCCTTTCGAATCTGATGAGTGCCGGCAAGCTCGAATCGAAGACGCTGGTCGATCTGATCGACGATTCGGGTCAGGATCTCGTATCGCAGCAGGGAGACACGCCCTTCGCGATCCGCATTGTCAATATCAATTCGAAGGATAACGAAGAGATCATCGAAACGTTCGTCCTCGGAAAGATCAAACCTCAGATTCAGACCGAGGGTCACTAGGTCAGCAACCCTGATGCCAAGCGCGAGACTAATAATCGACGATCGGGAGATCGTGATCGGTGACGAGCCGGTGACGATCGGCCGGTCGTCCGACAACACGCTTGCGTTTGACGGAAATCAGAACATATCCCGCAATCACGCCGTTATCGAGTTCCGTGACGGCGCTTATCACGTTATCGATCTCGGCAGCGCCAACGGGACTGCACTCAACGGCGTCACGATTTCCGGCGATACCGAGCTCAATGACGGCGATTTCATTACTTTTGGAAACGCGGTGATCGCAAAATTCTTTGAGGACGAAATTCCCGAAGATGATGAGCCGGAACCGACGACGGACTCGGCACCGGCGGCGAAATCGTCGCGAAATACCGTTGTCCTTGCAGCGACCGGAGCCGTTTGCGGGCTCGCCGTCGTGCTCGGTGTGGCCGCCGCTTATGTTTCGTTTTCAGGCGGTAACGACGGCTGTCAGGCGGCCGCGCGAATCGTCAGTCCGCGCAACGGTGACGTAATTTCCGATCAAACCGAACTGAAGATCAACGTCACCGACGCGGCCTGCGTCGGCCAGGTGATCGTCACGCTCAACGGTCAGGAGATCACAAAATTCGACGGCGTCCCGCCATACACGACAACGCTTGATCCGGATCGTTTCGCCGATCTTTCGGACGGGCGTCTTTATCCGCTCAAAGCGGTGATCGAGGATATCGATGGCAAACGGATTGAATCGGAAGTTGCGGTCAATCTGCAGTTCGAGACCCGCGAGATCGCCGAACCCGAACCGACCGAAGAAATCGCCGAAGCGACACGGACGCCGACACCGCAGGCCGGTGCCGGACAATTGACGCTTAATGAAACGCGGACCCTGACAGCAAACGTCGTCCGCAAGTTCACCGGTGCGAGCGCCCGATACAATCTGTCGAATCCGGAATTTCTTCAGGAAGTCCGGAAACGCACGGCCGAATACGCAACCGACGGCTATCTGACGCGCGCAACGGCGTTCCGAGATCAGATCAACCAATCGTTCGTCCGTGAGAAAAAGGACTCTGGCAAATGACACCGGACTTTGCCAACTCAAACGCTTACAACGTCGTTTGTCCGACGTTCAGCCTGACTGAACCGAGTCAGGAATGCGCATCAAAAGTTGCCGCGTTTTATGTCAAAGATCTGGTCGACGCATTTGACGGCGATATGGTTTACGCGGTTGCGTCATTCGGAAAATCAAGCGGCGAGGCGAACGTATTCAAGACGACGTTGCCCGCGGATCGGTCGGATTTTTGGAAAGTCATCGCCGATCAGGCAATGCGCGAGCAGGTCGCCCGCTTTTTTGCCGCGGCGATCGTGGCTGAAAATCCGCAGCGGTTCAAACTCCGGAACGATCGTCCGATTTCCGAACTTTATCCGGCCGCGAACTGATCTATGTCTCGAATGACACTGGAAATACGCGACGAAAGCGGCGCGTCCGAGATCGATATCTCCGACGGCCGGCTGACTTTTGGCCGCGGATCTGAGGCGGACCGGAAACTTGATGACGCCGGTCTTTCACGCCGCCACGCAACGGTTTATCGTGAAGGCGATCGGATCTGGGTCGTTGACGAAAATTCGACCAACGGAACCGAAGTCAACGGCGTTCCGGTCGCTGCCTCGGGGACGGTCCTGCGCGACGGCGATACGATCTCGATCGGGAACCGGACGAAGATAAAGGTGAGTATCGGATTGGCGCCAGTCGCCGAATTGAAAGATAAAACGACGCCCGTTTCAGCGTCCGCCGCACAGGAATCTACCGGCTTTCCGATGGCGATAATCGTCGCGGTCCTCGCCTTCGGTCTGCTCGTTATCGGAGTTTCAGCAACCGTCATCGGAATCAGACTTTACGGCGGTTCGTCCCGCGTCGCAGTCGTCGAACCCGAGGATGAAGAACCGACCGAAACGCCGGAGAGAAACGGCAAGAACTCGTCGAAGTCGCCGACGCCCGATCAGAGCGCGTCCGCAACGCCGACGCCCGGTGGATCGACTGAGGAACTGACAAATTCGGCGATCGTCGAAACGACAAACGACGGAACGCAGGTCGTTTTGCCGAAAGGGCGATATCAGGACATGTCCGACGCCGACAAGGATCGGTATATCGCCGTCAAAGCCGAAAAACTGGCACGCATCATCGGAAACCAGAAGGCGGACCCGATTCCGCCGCAGGCCGTCGCGACGATCAAGAGCGATCTCAACGGCTACGTCAATCGGCTGAAACAATCGACCAACGACAATTGCTCGCAAGGGAGCTGGGTGCGCAGCGACTTTGTCAGCGTTATCAATCGTGCGACGAAGACGAGTCCGTTCATCATTCGCAGTTTTCGCGGCGAAGGGCTCGAACCGCAGATCGGAATCTATGTCGCGATGATCGAGAGCGAACATTGCTCGTGCCTGACCAGCACAACCGGCGCCAAAGGGATGTTTCAGTTTCTGGCCTCGACGTGGAAGGATTACGATCCGGACAACAACCCGGAAAACCGGTGCGTTCCCGAGAAAGCGGCAAAGGCCGGCGCGATGTACATGAAGGTGCTGATCACGCGATACGGAACTGCCCCCGACGGCGTCCTGCTGGCGATCGCCAGCTTCAACAGCGGTCAGGGGAATCTCAGCAAGAACCTCGACAAAGTGCTTTCGGGATCGGTCGGAGAAAACCGCAGTTTCTGGACGCTGATGGCCAATAAATCGGTACTTGAAGGACGCGCCGGCGAACAGTTCAAGGGCGAGAACATCCGTTACGTTCCGAAGTTTTTTGCGAGCGCGATCATCGGCGAAAACCCGGCGGACTTCGGTCTTTCGACGCGTCCGCTTTCTACCTACACGCAATGAGCGTACTGTGGCTCAATTTTCGCGACGAAAATGGCGCCGACCGACGGGTTCCGGTCAGCGGCGATTCGTTTACGATCGGCCGTCAGCCCGACAATGATCTGGCGATCGCCGACACGCGTCTGTCGCGGACGCATCTCAAGATCGATCGCTTCGGCAGCGTGTTTGTCGCATCGGATTGCGGTTCGAGCAACGGTTCGACACATAACGGTTCTCCGATCGACAAGCCCGTTTCGCTCGCAAACGGCGACCGGCTGGTTCTTGGCGGAGGACCCGAGATCTTGGTCGAGATAATTCAGGAGGCGGCCGAACCGCGTCGTGAGCGACGGTCAAAGCAGACAGCCGTTGACGAATCTGAGGGATTTTCGGCGATACCGACCGTTGCCTTCATCGTCGCGCCATTGATCGTCGTCATGCTGCTCGTCTGCGGCGGCGGCGTGCTCTACTTCGCCGGCGGTTCAAACCGCAAAGAGGTAGTCACGGTCGATCCGAAATTTCCCGATTCGACGCCGCGACCGACCGCCGAAGACGACGAACCGGAGAATTCGCCGAGTCCGACGCCTTCTGTTGTGCCGACGGCCGGCATTGATTCACCGCAACCGGACGGAACCGCGCCGCCGCCAAATGAGTCGCG
>JBGASE010000032.1:0-24720 GCA_044229875.1 Pyrinomonadaceae bacterium
TTCTGTCGCCCGCTGACGCGGGCTTGATCATGATTAACGCATTTGTCCACAGGCTTGCGCCTGTGGCTACATGCTCGCGCTCGCTTACGCGAGCTAAACGTTGTGGTTACACATTCTCGTTCGCCGCGAGATGGTTACACATTCTCGTTCGTTGCGCCCGTGGGCGATCGGGCCGAAACCATCTGAGCCCGCGTCGGCGGGCGACAGATTGTGCGGTCATCGTTCTGTCGCCCGCTGACGCGGGCTTGATCATGATTAACGCATTTGTCCACAGGCTTGCGCCTGTGGCTACATGCTCTCGCTCGCTTACGCGAGCTAGATTGGGTTCAATCAACTGCTTTTACGTTCGTCACATGCTTCCGTTCGTTGCGCCTGTGGCTACATGCTCGCGCTCGCTCACGCGAGCTAAACGTTGGGGTTACACTTTCTCGTTCGCTGCGCGGTGGTTACACGCCAGCGTTCGCTGAACGAGCCGTACCAAATTTTGAATCTTTCTCAGTCGAAGTTGATCTTTGTCGCCGAGGTGATTTCGGCAGAGGCTTTTTGGATTGAATGGACGCGCCAGGATTCGTTGCGGTCTGGGAAATCGGTGCGGAAATGGCCGCCGCGGGATTCTTCGCGCCAGAGGGCGGCTTTTGCGACCAATTTTGCGAGCGTCACGAAATTGCGCGAGGCGGCCGAAAGTTTCGCCTGTTCGATCTGCGCGAATTCGCCAAGAGCCCGTTCCAGCGATTCGCGGTCGCGGAGAATCCCGACGCGTTCCCACATCACGCGTTTGACGCGTTTCTTGACCGCGGTTGAGACGCCGACGGATTCTTCGGAAACCGGCGCGATCGCCGTTCCAGGCAATTTACCCGTAAATTCATCGGCTTCTGCCGAATCGGCGATCGCCGCCGCGCCCGACCGGGCTCCGAACACCAATCCTTCAAGCAGCGAATTCGACGCCAGGCGGTTCGCGCCGTGGACGCCGGTGCAAGTCACTTCGCCGGCCGCATAGAGCCCGCGAACCGTCGATCGGCCGTCAAGATCGGTGCGGATTCCGCCCATGCAGTAATGCGACGCCGGCGAGACCGGAAGCAGATCGCGGGCGATGTTCAGTCCATAGGCGAGGCAAGTTTCGCAGATCTTCGGGAATCGCTCGCGAAGAAAATCTTCGTCGTGCGCAGTCATGTCGAGAAAAACGTGCCGCGTTCCGGTACGCCGCATTTCGGCGACGATCGATCGCGAAACGATGTCGCGGGGGGCGAGTTCAAGCCGTTCATCGTAATTGCCCATGAACCTTTCGCCGGCCACGTTGCGCAGAATTCCGCCCTCGCCGCGCATCGCCTCGCTAAGCAGAAATCTCGGCGCGTTCTCGATGCTCAGCGCGGTCGGGTGAAACTGGACGAATTCCATATCGGCCATTTCAGCGCCGGCGAAATACGCCATCGCCATGCCGTCGCCGGTCGCGACCGCCGGATTCGTCGTGTGCTGAAAAAGCTGGCCGGCACCGCCCGTGCAAAGAATCACGGCCTTTGCATACATGTCGCGCGGTGCGCGCAGGATCGGGTCGAGAAAACGTATGCCGACGCATCGTCCGTCTTCGACGATCAGCGATTCGGTCGTCGCGAACGGCGTTAAAACGATCGATTTTTCCTGCTTTGCCCTCGCCACGAGCGATCTGACGATCTCTTTTCCGGTTGAATCGCCGTGCGCATGAAGGATCCGTCGCCTCGAATGAGCGGCTTCCTGGGTGAAGACCAGTTTTCCGCCCTCGCGATCGAATTCGGTTCCCCAATCGATCAGTTCCCTAATGTACCGAGTGCCCTCGGTGACCAATGTTTCAACCGCTTTCTCGTCGCAAAGTCCGGCTCCGGCGACGAGCGTGTCGTCTTCATGCAGTTCGGCGTTGTCGTCATCGGACAACACGACCGCGACGCCGCCCTGCGCATATTCGGTGTTCGATTCACTGGTCCGGTCTTTAGTCAGGACCGAGACATGCGCGCCGGATGCCGCAAGTTCGATCGCGGCGCGCAAACCTGCGACGCCGCTGCCGATGACGACAAAATCGGTTTCCAATGGCATTAGTGAAAATTTAGCAGATAATCCGACCAAACGAAACATCCGCGGAACCCGGCGGGCGTGTTTTGAAATTGCCCGTTCATTTCGTAAAGTTATTGATGAAAATGACTCAAACGAAACAGGAAAGCTCCGATTTTATCAAGGGCAAGATCAACGACGTGGTCGTTTATCCGCTCAGGAAATTTGTCGACGAACGCGGTTGGCTGGCGGAATTGTTCCGCCATGACGAACTGGCTGAAGAATTCTATCCGGCGATGTCCTATATCTCGGTGACCGAGCCGGGCATTCAGCGCGGACCGCACGAACACGTCGATCAGGCCGATCTGTTTTGCTTCATCGGAACCGGAAATTTCATGATCAGGCTGTGGGACAACCGGTCGGATTCATCAACCTTCCGGTATGTCATGACGCTGTTTGTAGGCGCCGACAATCCGATGGCGGTGATCGTCCCGAAGGGCGTCGTTCACGCTTACAAGAACGTCAGTCGGAACGAAAAGGGCGTCGTGATCAACTGCCCGAACCGGCTTTTCATGGGCGAGGGCAAACGTGAACCGATCGACGAGATCCGGCATGAAGACGATCCGGCAACGCCCTACACGATGTAACAGAAGCGGGATCTCCGGAGTTCGAAACTTTTGGCCGGCAGGTGATTCCCGCACTCCACCCTGACTGTCCGCCACGCGGATGATTTTTCAGCCGTGCCGCGGGCAGTCGGCCGGCCGCCAATTCGTTTTATGAAGATCGTTCGCATTATCGCCCGGCTCAACGTCGGCGGACCGGCGCGGCATGTCGTCTGGCTGACGGCGGCGCTCGGTTCCGGTGATGAACGATCGGTCCTGCTGACGGGAACCGTCCCCGACGGCGAGGAAGACATGGGTTATTTCGCGCTTGAAAACGGCGTCGAACCGGTGTTCATCCCCGAAATGAGCCGCGAGCTTTCGCTAAAGGACGCGATCTCGCTCATCAAAGTCTTCAAACAACTCGTCCGCGAACGACCCGACATCATTCATACCCATACCGCGAAAGCCGGAACCGTCGGCCGCGTCGCCGGATTCCTTTACCGCTGGCTTCTCTGGAAAGACGTCAAGATCGTCCACACATTTCACGGACACGTTTTTCACAGTTATTACGGCAAGGCAAAAACATACGTTTTTCTGATGATTGAGCGCGTTCTGGCGCGAGTTGCGACCGATCGGATCATCGTCATCAGCGAACGTCAGCGCGATGAGATCCGTGACCGGTTCAAGGTCGGACGCGCGCAGCAGTTCCGCGTCGTCCCGCTCGGGATCGATCTTTCAAACTTCACCGATCCGGAATCGAAACGCCGCATTCTTCGTGACGAACTCGGCGTCGCCGATGACGACGTCCTGATCGGCTTTGTCGGCAGACTGACCGAGATCAAGAACATCGGGATGTTTATCGAATCCGCGGCGCGGCTTGCCGACCGCCCGAATCTGAAATTCGTAATCATCGGTGACGGCCATCTCCGCGCCGAACTAGAGCAGCAGGCGCGTGATCTTGGGTCACCGGTGATGTTTGCCGGAAATCGCGACGACAGTGAAGTTTTCTACGCCGGACTTGATCTGATCGCGCTCTGCTCGCTCAATGAAGGAACTCCGCTGACGCTGATCGAGGCGATGGCGAACGGAAAACCGTTCGTCGCGACGTCGGTCGGCGGCGTTCCTGATCTGGCCGGTGCCGAAGTCGTGTCGAAGCCGGGCTTCACGGTCTTTGAGCGCGGAATTACAGTCGGGTCGGGCGATGTCACCGGATTTGCTGAGGCGATCGCGCATCTTGCTGAAAATGATGAACTTCGGCGTGATCTTGGCATCGCCGGACGCGAATTCGTCGCCCGGAATTATTCGCGTGAACGGTTGGTTTCGGACATTCGTCAACTTTATCGCGAACTCGTCGGTCCAAGACAATGACTGCTTGATTTTGAGTTCTTATTGTTTTGTAATTACTGATTGAAAGAGCCCTGTTAAACATAACGCGAGATGTTCGACGTGACATTATTTTTTCCGCTGCTGGTCGGCTCGATTAGTTTCGCGGTTTCGATCGGCATGACGTGGGCCGTCCGCGAATCTGCGCGGCGCTTCGGATTCGTCGCCAAACCAAAGGCCGACCGATGGCACAAAAAGCCGACCGCGATGATGGGCGGCGTTGCGATTTTCGTTTCGACCATCATCGTCTATCTTGCGTTTGTCCCGTACACCCGTGAGTCGCTTGTCGTCCTCGGCGCCAGTTCGTTCCTTTTTCTCGTCGGCCTGCTGGACGACATTCTCAACATCAAACCGTATCAGAAGCTGTTCGGACAGGTGATCGGAACGGCGATTGTCATCGGGTCGGGCATGCGCCTGCCGTGGACCGGTTATGAGATCCTCGACATCTGGATCACCGTCGTCTGGATCATCGGGATCACCAACGCGATCAATCTGCTGGACAACATGGACGGACTTGCAGCGGGAATTTCGGCGATCGCCGCATTTTCGCTGGCACTCGGTTTCGGCGCGAGCGGCCAAATGGACGAAGCGCTGCTGACGGCGGTTTTTATCGGCGCGCTGATCGGATTTCTGGCGTTCAACTTTAATCCGGCGTCGATCTTCATGGGCGACTGCGGTTCGATGTTCGTCGGATTTCTCCTTTCGACCTCGGTCCTGATGAACCAGGTCGGCGGCCGGTCTCGCGGAGTTCTGACGATCCTTGCGGTTCCGGCGCTGATTTTGTTTGTACCGATTTTCGACACGACGTTCGTCACGATCCTCAGAAAACTTTGGGGACGAAAAGCGTCGCAAGGCGGACGCGATCATACGTCGCATAGGCTGGTCGCGCTCGGACTTTCGGAACGGACGTCCGTCCTGATGCTTTACGGTTTTGCGATCCTCGCCGGCGCGATCGCGCTCGCGGTCCGTGAGCTGCAAACGTCGCAGGCACTTGCGCTGATCGCTGCGTTCACGATCGTGCTCACGATCATGGGCGTTTACCTGGCGAAAGTGAAGGTTTATGAGGAGCAGGAAGAAGAACTTGCAAGCCAGCACGGCGCGGCGTTCGGCTTCCTTCTCAACCTCTCACACAAACGGCGGATCTTCGAACTCATGCTCGACGCCGTTCTGATCACCCTTTGCTATTATGCGTCTTACGTTTTGCTTTTCGGATCGTTTGAAACAAGCACGAACTGGAATCTTTTTCTGAATACGCTTCCGTTTCTGATCCCGATCAAGCTTTTTGCGTTTCTCGCGGTCGGCGTATACCGCGGCATCTGGCGATATACCGGAATCAAGGATTTTTTCACGTTTTTCCGTGGTAACGTTTACGGTTCGATCCTCAGTGTTCTGGCGATCCTCGTCGTGTACCGGTTTGAGAATTTTTCGCGTGCGCTGTTCGTCGTTGACGCGCTGTTGATGTGCCTCGCGCTTTCCGCCAGCCGGATCGCGTTTCGTTCGTTCCGTCAACTTTTGCCCGCACCGATCTCGCATGACGGGCGCCGGGTACTTATTTACGGGGCCGGCGATGGAGGCGAGATGATCCTCCGTGAATTAAGAAACAATCCGGACTGGGAGTATAAGCCGATCGGTTTTGTCGATGATGATCCGCTCAAGAAAGACAAGATGATCCATGGACTGAAGGTATTCGGCGGCAACGGTTCTTTGTCGGATATTTGCCGCGACGGGCAGATTGAAGAAATTCTGATCGCGACCAACAAACTGACTTCCGAACGCCTGCGAGAGGTCCGTGAGATCTGTCGTGACGCCGATGTTTCGCTCAAGCGGGCAAAGATCAGTATCGAACCGTTCGATTTTGAATAAGCTATGCCGACCACAGTTTTAACTCTGAAAACGACCGCGCCGCGGTTGCTGGTCGGGATCGGCGCGCTTTTTTTCCTCGCGGCATCGTTCGTTTGCGCCCGTTGGTTGGTCGCGAACGCGGTCGCGTCGAGCGCTCAATACAAAGAGATCTCCGAAATCGCGGTTTCGATTGCACCTTCTGATCCAAAAACACGGCTCGTTCATGCTTCGCTCCTTGAAAAGACTTTTTTTCCGGAAGACCTTCCGCGTGCGTTGTCAGAATACGAGCACGCCGTCGCCGCGGCGCCGATGGATTATGCGTTGTGGCTTGAACTCGGGCGCGCCCGGGCCCGCATCGGCGACAACGACGGCGCCGAGACTGCGCTTCGCCGGTCGCTGGCCCTCGCCCCGAACTATTCGCGGGTTATCTGGAATCTCGGCAATTTTCTTCTGCGCCGGAATCAGACCGACGAAGCATTCCGTCTCATCCGTTCGGCCGCCGACAGCGATCCGCAGTTTGCTACCCCGGCAGTGACAAATGCCTGGCAGGTTTTCGACGCCGATTTCACCCGCGTCCGGGAACTGGCCGGCGATTCGCAAAATCTGAAGTCGGCGTTCGCGCTTTTTTTATCGAAACAAAAGCGATTTGACGAATCGGTCGAGATTTGGAATTCATTGCCTGGCGATGTCCGCAACGCCGAACTGAAGCCGATCGGCGACGAAATCGTCCGGGAAATGATCGCCGCGCACCGGTATCGCGACGCGGCGGCGATGTCCGCAGGCCGCTTCCGGGTCGGGGCATTGGAGAATCCGAGTTTCGAAACACCGTTGACGCTGCAGTCGCCATCCGATTTCGAATGGCGTATTCTCGACGGTCAGCAGCCGCAGATATTGATCGACGCCGGCCAGAAACATGACGGCGCCGTCGGAATCGTGATGTTCTTTACCGGTTCGGATGCGAGCTCGTTTCGCTCGCTTGCGCAAACCGTAGCTGTCGAGCCGGGCAAATCATACGTCCTGAACGGATTCGTAAAAACGGACCTGAAAGCGTCGGCAACCGTCAGATGGGCAGTCACAAATCCGGCCGACGGAAAGCTCGTCGCCGAAAGCGATGCGGTTGATGCGGTAGCCGATTGGAAGGAATTTTCCGTCCCGTTTCAGGCCCCGGCCGGCGCGGACGGTGTCGTCGTCAGTCTCAAACGTGCGCCCTGCACGTCGGCATGCGCGATCACCGGCAAGGTTTGGTTCGACGGATTCAGGCTTTCTGAAAAATAAAACTGAACATGGCAACATCCAATCACGAATCAGAGCCTGACGCTTCTCACGGCATTCCGTCGAAGCTCAGCCGAGTCATCACATTCCTGCTGTTCCTGATACCGATCTTTGCGACGCTCGCTTACGGGGCGGTCGAAAGCTGGTCGGCGGCGGTGAATGTGTTGATTACCGGTTTGCTGGTCGTGCTTTGGTCAGCCGACGCGCTTTTCAAAGGCGAATTACGTTTCAACCGAAACATGCTGCAGATTCCGTTTGCGGCGCTGATCGTGATCGGAATCGTCCAGCTTTTGCCGATCTTTTCGCCCGAAGCGCCGTCACTGAAAATCGCGCCGACGTCGTCGATTTCGATCAGTCCGTATGCGACACGGATCGCAGTTGTTCAGTTGATCGCCCAATTCGTATTTTTCGCAGCGGCGCTGGTATATTTCGACGGCGCCCGCAGGATGAAGCGGCTGACGGTCGTGTTCGTCGTGTTTGCGGCCGCGATGGCGTTCTTTGGAATTCTGCAGTGGCTTGCCAATCCCCAGGGAATCTACGGTTGGCGCGCAACGCCGCAGGCGATACCGTTTGCGTCTTTCGTCAACCAGCATCATTTCGCGGCGCTTATGGAAATGTCGATCGGAATGACGCTCGGGCTGCTTCTTGGAAACGCAACGAAAAAGGACAAGCGCCTGCTGCTATTGATCGCATTCGTGTTAATGGCGATCGCCGTCGTCCTGACGGGTTCGCGCGGCGGACTGCTGAGTCTGTTCGTCGTGATCATCTTTGCCGCGACGTTTGGAATCGTCTCGGCCGATCGGATCGGAAACGACGGCTCGCCGCCGGTAATTCCGCGAAAATACGTGTTCGCGGGCGGTGCGCTCGGGTTCGCGCTGGTGTTGGTCGGAATGGTCGTTTTTCTGGGGGGCGACGCTTCGTTGATGCGCGGGATCGGTGTCACCGAACAGGCGGATTTCAGCAGCGGGCGATTTCATTTCTGGTCCGTTGCGGTGCGTGTTTTTCTCGACCATCCGATTCTCGGGGCCGGACTCGATTCATTTGCAACGGCGTTTCCGGCATATGATTCGTGGAACGGCACATTCCGGGTCGAACAGGCTCACAACGACTATCTGCAGATTCTCGCCGATGCCGGGCTGCTCGGCTTCGCTTGCGTCGCGGCGTTTATCTATCTGCTTTTCAAACGGTCATTTGCGATCATCAATTCGGAAACGGACGGGATGCGTCGTTCGATCGCGGTTGGAGCACTTGCCGGAGCGGCCGGAATTCTGGTTCACAGCATTTTCGATTTTCCGCTTCGGACGCCGGCAAACGCCTATTTCTTTCTTTTGCTTGCTGTTTTGGCGACGGCGCCGGTAAAGTTTCCCCAACGGCATCGTTCGAAGCATCACTGATCGGTCGGTCGGAAGAAAAATCCCTTCGTGAAATAGAGCCTCATCACCCATGGCTTTGACGCGTCATCGTTGAATTCCGATCTTTCAAGCATTCCGCCGACCCAGACTTTCGCGACCGAAGTGTCGATCTTCGGCGGTTTTTCGAACCGGATATAGTCGAATGAGTGGATCGAGCGTGCCTCATTGTCGGTCGCGGCAGCGCGGAGCGCGTTTGGCTGACCTTTGACGGCGCATAGGTAATTGAGCTTTGCCGCACAATCCTCGAGGTATTCGCGGGCCGGCATGATCAGTTCCTGGCCGACAAATGCGGTCGCGTCGCGGTCAAGCATCTCCCAAACGACCTCAGCCTCGGCGGACTTTGATTCGTCGTTGAGTTTCAGGATCTGGCCGGCAAGCGCGAACAGCCTGAGATATCTGAGCCGCGCCAGCTGCTTTTTTGGATTTTCTTGCTTGAGGCTCGCGATCGCGGCGGCTGAAAGTTCGGCGGCCTGCGTCCAGTTCTCGTTCTGATACGCCTCGGCGATCAGATTCCATTTTGCGGCGTCAATCTCGGCGGGTTTGACCGCGACCGGCGTTTTCACGTTTCCCGGAACGCTCGGTCTGCGCCGCTGTGCGATCGCCGGAAACGCAAGGCAGAAGATCAATACAACGAAAATTCCAAGCTTCCGATACATGTTTCTATTGCTTCAACAGCCGCGCACGCGCCGCGACGGCTTCCTGATAAGCGCCGCCCTTGACGTCCCCGAGCCGGATCGCGGCCTCGTAAACCTTGACGGCGTAGTCGTTCTGATCGTAATACTCGTACAGTCTCGCAAGCGCGACGTATGTCAGCGAGACTAGCGCCGGATCGGTTGCCGGATCCGACTGCGCGGCGCGGATCACGTTGTCGAAATAATTCTTGGCTTCAAAGATCCTGACGTTTCGTTCCTCGATATCGGTGATCGCCGCGGCCGAAAGGCTTTTCACGCGTCCGAGGTTGTAAAAAATGCGAAGTTCATTCGGGTTCGCTTCAAGCAACTTGCGGAGTTCGGTCTCGGCCTCGGCGTATTTCTGCACCTTGATCAGCGGTTCGATCTCTGTGAGTCGCTTCGTGATCGGATTCTCAACCATCGACAACGCCGACTTGCGCTGTTCGTCGCGTAGCTTGAGGGCTCGCTGACGCGCCTCGGCCGATTCGGTCAACCGCGTCGCTTCGCGTGCCGGATCAAGCGAGAGAATCATATCGCGCAACGAACCGGCGATGTCGAACTGCGATTCTTCAAGGCCTTTCAATTGTTGGGCGAAGTAGAACGACAGGACCGAGCCGTTTTCGTACGCCTCGGCCAGTTTCAGCGTTGTCTGATCTTCGATCCGCGGCATCTCGAAACGACCGTCGACGAGGTAGAGCTCCGAAGTCAGTTGGATCCGCTTGCGGCCGTTTGCGTCAACCGTTTCACTGATCGGCTTGGAGCCTGCGTTGCTCCGCGCAAATGCGGTCTCCGACTGGAATCGGCGATAAGCAGGCTGTTTCGCGTCAACCGCGGCGACCAGCGACCGAAGCACGGCGAGTACGATATCCGGCGAGATCGCGGGGTTCGCCTTTCGGCGCTCCTCAATCAGCAAACGGATTCCGTCTTTTTGCGCCAGAATGTCCCTTGCGTTCTTGAGCACGATCGGGTCGAGAACGAATTGGAGAAAGGCACGGCGCACCTCAGATTCATCGACGTCGGTGCCCGGCGGGACGATCGCATAATAATCGTCGCCGATGTTGCGGAAATTGATCGTCCCTTCCTGCGCAAGCATATCGGGAACAATAAAGAACCGGCGCTCGCGTTCGCGAAATTCGGTTTTCGAAAGTTTCGCCGACTTCGACTTCCCTTTCTGGACCTCGGTCTTTATCTGTTCCGTGTAAACGAGCTGCGGACGCGTGTGAAGATAATCGAGCAAATCCCGAACCATCGACACCGTGCTTGAGCGCATCGCGTCGCCTGACGCCAGATAGTCCTTGTAATATTCCTCGACCTTCTGCGCGACGGTATACGAGACGTCGCCTCGTTTGATGAAGCTTCGGTAAAACTGTCGGACAAGCGGTGAAAAGTCGAGAACTTCGAGCAGATCGCCCGGGAGATCGGTCGCCCGCGTCGGTTCCGAAAGGTCAGGCACCGGTCCAAGCGTGTACGACATCGAAATGAACGGCGCAATCAGTTCTCCGGGCGAAGCTTTTGAGTGCCGGCGGCGATACTGATCGACGAAGAACTTCATCCGCTGGACCAGATCCGGGTTCAATCCCTCGAAATCGGTTCGGACGCGCGTTCGGAATTCGGTTCCCTTCTCCGTCAACGGAGTCTCAAAACCACTGACCTCAAGTGCCAGCGTGACGACGATTAGCCTGCGGTCAGGTTCGATCTTGACTCCGTATTGCGAAAGGTCGAACGATTGTTGGTTCGACTGCGCGAAGACAGGCAAAGAAACCGCAAAAAGGATGAATGCAAAAACTATTCGTTTCATGAAAAAAACTCAAAGCAAAGAGCGCATGAAACGCCGGAGAAATCGGGAATCGGTTACGGAATCTCCGCCGTCTTGAATGCGTCTTTGCCGCTTCTAAAAGATGCCGCCGCCAGCAAATTGGATGTCTTTCGAAAAAAAGGGACGAAGGAAAACGCCGATCGGCGAACCCTCGTCCCGTTTGAAAATCGCGTCAGAACCGTTTAATTAAAACTTGCAAGCGCGTCGCCTTCGTTCTCGAAAACGTCGAAGACAGTCAAGAGTTTGGTGATTGCCAACAGATCCTGGATCTTCTGGGTCAGGTTGAGGAGTTTCAGGCTGCCGCCTTCTTTGTTGACCGCCGTAAAACTCGAAACCAATTCACCGATGCCGCTCGAATCGACATAACCGACGCTTCCGAGGTTGAGAAGAATCTTCTTTTTGCCTTCACCGAGCAAGCGGCGAATCGTGTTGCGCAATGCGACACTACCCTCTCCGATCGTCACCTTGCCGTCCATGTCGAGGATGGTGATGTCGCCAGCCTGTCGTTCAGAAATATTAAGTTCAGCCATTTTTATCTCCTGTTAAAATTCAAATACAAGTTTAGTGCCAAATGATTGTGCAAATTTACCAAAAATTCCGAATTATGACAAAAATCTAAGCCCGTTTTTTTAGCATCCGGACGATCATTCCGCCGCCGTCATGACGCGTCCATTCAACCGCGTCAACGAAGTTGTGCATAAACAAAATTCCACGACCCGAAGCTTTCAGCAGATTCTCCGGATTGGTCGGGTCCGGCACTTCGCTGACGTCGAATCCGGCACCGAAATCACGGATTTTCATCTCAAGCCCGTCGGTCAAATCGTTTAACGTAATTTCAACGTTCTTCGTGTCATCGAGCTTGTTTCCGTGTTTGACGGCGTTGGCAACAGCTTCACGCATTGCCATATCGATCGCAAAAATCGCATCGTCGGCAAATCCTGCATCAGACGCAAACGCGACCGTTCTGACAACGGCGTCATCAATCGCTTCGATAGTGCTGACAATCGTGAATTTCGCTTGCTTTTGGCTCACCAAGTGTCCGTATTCTAAGGGTAAAATTGAAATCTGTAGGATAAGTTTCCTTATTAACCCGAGTTCTGTCAAGACTTGCCGCTTGATGAGCGGGGCCGGACACCTTTCGAAGGCTCGGCGCGCAGTGGCGGCAGACCTGTTTCACAGACGATTCAGGCCAAAGATGTCGCTGCCTATAACAGCGAATTGAAAAAACGGACGACGCGACGATTGTGATCGCTGAAGAACTGATGCTCGGTGTACGCGATTTTGAGCTGATCGAAGATCTCCGGAAGGCTCGATGAATACTGCGCCGGAATCGCCGATTGCCAGTTTGAAACGGTCGGATTCGAGATCAGCATGTCGTTCGCGTCGAGGAATCCGTTCGATTTGAGCGCGGCATGAATCGCCAGTGAATCGGCCGACGTCAACGCGGGAACGCGGCGGAACCGTTCGGGGAACACCGGCGATGGGTGAAGAACGTTGTATTCCGCCGGAATTCCGCGCGATCGCAGGATATTGAAGTTGCTCAACGCCTCTTCAACACTGCCCGGCGCGAGCGTCGTGTCGTTCTGCATGATGTTCCAGATCGTCGCCGAAGCGGTGTTCTGCATGATCGTCGCATTCGAAGTCGCAATGAAGACGGCGGTTCCGCGAAGTCCCAGAAATAAAGAGACGCGCGGCGCGAACGCTCCGCCGTTTGAAATTCCGCTTGCGAAAACCGGGGTTTGGGCAGTCATCAGACCACGCGAGATAAACGTCGTGATCGCCGTCTGAACGTTGACGATATCGGGATTGTTCGGCGGCTGAAGCACGCTCCACTGGGCATTCACGCGGTCGGCGCTGTTGAGGGTGACGACCGCAAAACCCGCGGCGACCAATTCACGCGCGTAGATCGTTTGTTCATATGACGTGAACAACCCGTTGAGCGATCCGCCGGCGCCATGGAAATGAAAGACGACGCCGACCGGGTTCGGTGGAAAAAAGTACCGCATCTGGCTCGATCCGACGTTTTCCGCGGCCGACGGCACCCATGGCGCGGCGTTGCGGTAAACGGCGGTCAGATTGATGTTCTTGGTTCCGGTTTTCACCCTTGCGTGCCATTCGTCGCGACGTTCGACAAGCTGCGCGTCACCCTCCCAGCGGTCAAACAATTGCCCGGGGGGATTCGGGTCCGCGAAAATCTCGATCCGTCGCTGGCCGCGGACGTGTGCGTCGCCGCTGCCGTTGGCGATGCTGACAACGGACTGTGCCGGAGCCGACGAAGCGGCGAAAAGGATCAACGGAATCAGCATGAACTTCATGGTTTGTTTACCGGCATCGCGGGATTTGTTAAGTTAGACGTTCTTCGGAAGCAAATGGACGACATGAAAATCTCACCGGCACAACGCATCATCGGCACGATCTCGCTTCCCGGCGACAAATCGATCTCGCATCGGGCGGCGATGTTCGCCTCGATCGCCTCCGGAACCTCGACGATCACCAACTTCGGTTCGAGCGCCGATTGTGCCTCGACGCTCGAATGCTTCCGGCAGCTCGGAATCAGTATCGAGCGCAGCGCCACGACCGTCAGGATCGACGGAAATGGTAAGCGCGGACTTTCCGCACCATCGGCGCCGCTTGATTGCGGCAATTCGGGAACGACCGTCAGGCTGATCTCGGGAATCCTCGCCGGGCAGAATTTTGAAACGACGCTGATCGGCGATGAGAGCCTTTCAAGACGGCCGATGAAACGGATTATCGATCCGTTGACGCTGATGGGTGCAAATATCTCGTCAGAGTCGGGTCGTCTGCCGCTGACGATACGAGGTTCCGGCAGGCTCAGTGCGATCGATTACGCGATGCCGGTCGCGAGCGCGCAGGTCAAATCTTGCGTCCTGCTCGCCGGATTGTTCGCCGACGGAACAACAACTGTCGCCGAACGCGCCGGCGTAGGAGAGAATCTTCCGCCATTGACTCGCGACCACACCGAACGGATGCTGCGTTGGTTCGGGGTCGACGTGAAAACCGATGGTCACGGTCGCGTTTCGGTTGACGGCGATCGTGAGCTCGTAGGCCGTGATTTCCGCGTCCCGTCGGATGTTTCGTCGGCGGCATTTTTTCTCGTCGCGGCGGCGTGTCTGGCGGGTTCGGATCTGCGGATCGAAAACGTCGGACTCAATCCGACGCGGACGGCGGTGATCGACGTCCTTTGCCGGTTCGGCGTACGGATCGAACGCTCGGGCGAGGCCGAAATCTCGAGCGAGCCGGTCGGAAGCCTCCAGATCACCGGAGCCGGCCCTTTAGCCGGCGATCAGGAATCGAATGTCGTGCGCGGAGATATCATCGCGAATCTGATCGATGAAATTCCGATTCTGGCGGTCTTCGGAACGCAGGTTGACAGCGGAATTGAGATCCGCGACGCGGCGGAATTGAGGGTCAAGGAATCTGACCGGATCAAATCGGTTGTCGAAAACCTGCGCCGGATGGGTGCCCGAGTTGACGAATTCGATGACGGCTTTCGGGTCCATCGATCAAAGCTCAAAGGAGCCGAGATCGACGCGTTCGACGATCACCGGATCGCAATGGCGTTTGCCGTCGCGGCGCTTTTCGCGGAGGGCGAATCGACGATTCGCGGCGCCGAATGCGCGGCCGTTTCGTTCCCCGAGTTTTTTGATGTTCTCGACAGTGTTCGAAGATAAAAGATGACGGATTCACGCATAGTTTTAACAGGATTCATGGGCGTCGGAAAATCGACCGTCGCCAAGCATCTGGCAAATTTGCTAGGGTGCGAGAAGCTCGATCTCGATTCCGAAATCATCGATCGCGAACGGCGCTCGATCGCGGCGATCATCGAAAGCGACGGAATCGACGAGTTTCGCCGGATCGAATCGGAAGTTCTCGGATCAATCCTCGAAAAAAGCGCACGGGTGATCGCACTCGGCGGCGGCGCGTGGACGATTCCCGCCAATCGTGACCTGATTAAATCGCGCGGTTTCACATCCATTTGGCTCGAAACGAACTTTGATCACTGCTGGCTTAACATCGTCAATTCCAAACGCGTCAGGCCGCTTGCGCGGGATCGTGCCGAAACGCTCAGATTGTTTGAGGAACGCCGGCGGATCTACTGTCTCGCAGACTGGCATTTCATTATAAAATTAGGACTTACGTCATATGAGGTAGCGAGGCAGATCGGCGAAGAGGTCTTTTCGATGAATTTTGACTAGAAATTTCCGGAAAATAGTATAAACTGATTTTCACCTGCCCCAAGTTCGATAATTTGTCACGGAAATCCGTTGATTTTCGCGACGAATTCGGTCGCCGCACGGACGCTGAGCCGGCGGCGAAATGATTGAGAAAAGTAGATTATTAGGAAAGATTTTGGAGGAATACAAAAAAATGAAATTTTTAGTTGTTCTCAGTTTGTTTGCGTCGATGCTTCTCGCCGGTTGCGGCGGCGGCACACCGGCCAACAATGCCAACGCGAACGCCAATGTCAACAAGAGCACGCCCGCTCCGGTCAATGCTTTGAGCAGCGGCGCGGATACGGACGTCAAGAAGAAGATCGAAGACGCCTGGAAAGCAAAAGGCTGCACTGGCGCGACGGTTGAAATGAAAGACGGAAAGGCAACCCTTCGCGGCAGCGTTCCCGAAGCTAAATTCGGCGAATGCGTTCAGGCCGCCAACGAAGCCGCGCCTGGAAAAATCGACAATCAACTGGCGAAAGGCAAATAGTTTTACGGAGGCAATCTAACATGTCACTTGCTGAAAAATATCAATCACTTATCGACTTGGCCGGCAGCCTTTCGGTTGCGGATATGGTCATCACCGAAGGCGAAGGCGTTCTTCACGTTGCAGGCAGCGCACCGAGCGCGGAAGCCAAACAACAAATTTGGGACGAATACAATCGTATCGATCCGGACTATCGTTCCGGCGATCTGGTTCTCAACATCTCGGCTCCGGAAGCGGCCGCCAACACCTACACGGTGCAGTCGGGCGATAACCTGAGCAAGATCGGATCGAAATACGGTGTCACGTGGCAGGCGATTTTCGAGGCCAACCGCGACAAGATCGACAATCCTGACAGAATCTTTCCGGGACAGGAACTTGTTATTCCGCAATAAGCCAACAACGCGCGTTTCGAAAGAGCTACGCGTTTAGTTAGAGTTACGCGTTTACGCGTGAAGAAATTCACTCGTAAACGCGTATCTTTTTTGAGTTCGAATCTCACGCGTAAACGCGTAACTCCGGCGTAAACGCGTAACTCTAGCGGAACGCGTAATTGTTTACAAACATTGTTTGTCTGTGTTAATCTTTCCTTGGTCAACTCGGCCGCCTCAACCTTCCCGACTCCTGCCCGTCAAGAATTCGTTCAAACATCGGCTTCAATACCTATGGAAAAGTTGCATGAGTATCTTCAAACACTGCTTTCGACATGCAGTTATGAGTTGAAACTCGAACCAAATCGAAACCCTTATCTGGTCGCGGCGAACGGTCCGACAGATGTCGGTCATGCTCCGCTTCTCGGCACTCAGATCAGCATGATGGTCTTCCCGTTAATCCCGCCGGACGTCAAGATGCAGTTGCCGAACCAGAATGAGATCGAGTTCGTTCATCCGCACAATCTCGGCAAATTCAGTTTCAACGTCAGGAAATCTCCGGCCGGCTTTATCGTCACCGTCAAGCCGGTTGCCGAACCGACGCAGGTTGAGAGCGCAGTTCTCAATCAATCCCCGTCGGCGCTTCCCGCGACGCCCGAAGTCCAGGTCAGCTACTTCACTCCGGAACAAGCGCCGCCAGTTGAGCCGTCATCGACTCCGATCTACGAATTCGAAAGCGCTTCGGCCGCCCACGAACAGAATCTGTCGTTTCAATCGACGACCGCGCCCGAGGTGATTCTCGATTCGCCGATGGCTGACACGCATGCGTATCAAAGTTACGACGGCCCGGAGATCGAAGTAGTGTCGGTCAACGATCCGGAGTTCCAAACCTCGTTCTCGGATACTTCAAACTACGAACCGCCGGGAAAACGCCAGGATTTCGAAAGTGTCGAATATGTTCCGCCGGTGCAGAATTTCGTGCCGGAACCCAGTCCGCAGCCAGAACCAATCGGAGAGACGCACATGCCGCAGAATTATCAGGCGCAACCGCAGTTCGCGCCGCAACAATTTGCCCCGCAGCCGCAGCATTACGCTCCGGCATTCAGCCCGCAAACGGCCGAAGCGGCGTTTGAACCGGCACGCGCAAACCCGCAGGCCAAGGCGCGGATGGACGCACTGTTTCATCTAATGGCCGATCTCGGCGCATCCGATCTCCACATGAGCGTTTCGATGCCGCCGATGGTCCGCAAGGACGGAAAGATGCAGCAACTGCAGTCGAACGAGCAAACGCTGACTCCGGATTCGATGCGCGAACTTCTGACATCGATCATGCCGGCCAAGAATCAGGAAGAATTTGCGAATCGCAACGACTCAGATTTCGCTTATGAAATCCCGGGACTCGCCCGATTCCGCGCAAACATCTTCATGGACCGCAAAGGAATGGGCGGCGTTTTCCGCATCATCCCGACAAAGATCCTGACCGCGCAGCAACTCGGACTTTCGCCCGCGATCATGAATCTCTGCGATCTTTCGAAAGGACTTGTCGTCGTGACCGGCCCGACCGGATCGGGAAAATCAACGACGCTTTGCGCAATGATCGATCATGTCAATAAGATGCGTGACGATCACATCATCACGATCGAAGATCCGATCGAATTCGTCCACGAGAATCAAAAATGTCTCGTCAATCAGCGTGAGGTCCATAATCATACTGACAGTTTCAAGGATGCGTTGCGCGCGGCTCTGCGCGAGGATCCCGACATCCTGCTCGTCGGCGAAATGCGCGATCTCGAAACTATCTCGATCGCGATCGAAACGGCGGAAACCGGCCACCTGGTGTTCGGCACGCTTCACACGACGACCGCCGCGTCGACCGTCGACCGCATCATCGATCAATTCCCGGCCGACCGCCAGCAGCAGATCCGCGTCATGCTTTCGGAATCGCTGAAAGGCGTCATCGCCCAGACTCTGCTTCCGAAAAAGGGCGGCGGACGAGTCGCGGCGCTCGAAGTCCTGATCGTCACTCCGGCAATCTCGAATCTGATTCGCGAAGGAAAGACATTCCAGATACCGTCGGCAATGCAGACCGGAAAGAATCACGGCATGGTGATGCTCAACGATGCGCTTTATGCACATGTTCAAAACGGATTGGTCGAGCCGCGCGATGCGTACATCAAGGCCGTCGACAAGACGAACTTTGAAACGATGCTGACCCGCGGAGGATTCAAGATCTGATCTTCTCTTACTGCCCTCGGGTTTTGGCGCGCCGAGCGTTCGGCGCGCATTTTTTTTGACACGGCACTAATTGGACCGATCGATTCCGGTTCGCCCGCCGGAATCCGCTCTCCGGAAGTTACGATTGGCCGGCATCAATTTGATTATCTCGGTTCGATTCGCTAAAACATCTAAGTACGACAAATCGAAAAGGGGATTTTCACAATTTATGATCGAAGAAATAACCGCAACCGAACTCAAGGCAAAAATGGACTCGGGAGATGACTTTCAATTGATCGACGTCCGTCAGCCGGATGAATTCGCGTTTGCAAAGATCGAGGGCGCCAAACTGATACCGCTCGGCGATATCCTGCGTCGGATGGGCGAACTCGATCCGAACCGCGAGGCCGTGATTCATTGCAAAATGGGCGGTCGCAGCGCGCGTGCGATCGAAGCGCTTCAGCAATCGGGATACACCGGACGACTTATGAATTTGGTCGGCGGAATCACCGCATGGTCGAACGACGTCGACCAAAAAATCCCGAAGTATTAGAGCGATGGGGCGACGGGTTTGCTGATCGTTATCGCCCGGCGTCGCCGACGCCGTTCAGGAGTTCATTCATTTCGCCGGTCATCCGAACGATCTTCATTCCGTCGGAGACTTTCGTTCGGCAAGATATGACGCCTTTTTCCTTGCCGTCCGGCTGAGCGATCCAAACCTGGCAGTTGAGACAATCGCCGTTCCAGCAAAGATCGCCGCGCGAGACGGATTCGATCGACAAATATTGAAAGCATCGAAGCAACGAATTGTTCTCGGGAACCTCGCGCTCTGATCCGCAGATTTCGATCGTCACCAACCGCTCGAACGGTTCAAAGACGTCTTTGTAGTCATCAATGTTCATAGTCATTCCGCGGCAGTTGTCTGTAGCCGAGAGGACGTATAGATTATGCATTTCGGGATTTCGGGGGGCAACCTTTCGGGCCCGTTCGCAGAATTTCGGAGGTTGAATCAAATGTCAGTTGTGATGTATGTCAAACCTGGTTGCCCGTATTGCCAGAAGGCGCGCGACCATTTCAATGAAAGCGGCATTCCGTTCGTCGAGTACGACGCGCAGAACGATCTCAGCCGTCAACGCGAGATGCTCGAGTATTCGGGCGGAGACCTTGTTGTTCCGTGCATCGTCGAAAACGGCGAGTATGTTCAGTCAGGCTGGGGAAGCCCGCGGCGCGGCTGAACGATCATTCCTTCATAGCCGGCAGTTGGCCGGTTCACATTGAGAAAGTCAGTCGGGATTTCGCATCGAAAGTTTGCCCGCGAAATGCACCAAATTTGCGAAACAATTCCCGCGATTGAGTTTTGTTTGAGATCGCGTTTACTTCGATTCGCGCACTGACGAAACGAAGTGCGGATCAGAATGAATGGTCGCGTTAAAGGGCGGTTTGGCGTCCTTCGCTTGTTTTGCGGAAAAAAACCTGTCGCGTATCTGGGATCAAGAATTCGGATTCGGACTTCAGCCCTCCGTGTTCCGACTTTACTCGGCAAAGATGTCCGGTCGTGGCGGAGTCGAATTGTGGCGCCAACGCCGCGTAAACACGGAACTCCAAACGGGTCGTGATTTCATGCTTTACTTGCGATTCGATAAAGGGGTAAACTTCACTTTATCCGTTATCCGACAGGATTTATGATCGGTTCGAAGATCAATCAATATCTGATTAAAGAAAAGATCGGCGCCGGTGGCCAGGGCACAGTCTACAAGGCTCTTGACACTAAGCTGAACCGTACAGTCGTCATCAAGATCCTGCCGCCGGAACTGACCGCAAAAACCGCTAATTTCAAACGATTCGAACGCGAAGCCCAGCTTTGTTCCCAGCTCGATCATCCGAACATCTGCACGATTTACGATTTTCACGAGGCTGACGGCGTTTTTTATATCGCGATGCAGTACATTGAGGGCAAGAACGTCCGGCAGCTTGTCGCCGGACGCCCGCTCGAAATGCGCAGCGCGCTGTCGATCGCGGTTCAGGTTTGCGACGCGCTGGCGTTTTCACATTCGCGCGGCATCATTCATCGCGATATTAAAGCCGGAAACGTGATGGTGACGGCCAACGGACAGGCAAAGATCCTCGATTTCGGACTCGCAAAACTCATTCAGGACGAACCGTCCGAACATATGAAGGCGCTCGACAGGTCCGATATTACTGAGGTTGGCATTCCGTACGGTACCGCGACCTACGCCGCGCCGGAACAGGCAAAGGGCGAACGCGCCGATCATCGCGCCGACATATTTTCGACCGGCGTCCTACTGTATGAAATGCTGACCGGGATCTGGGCATTTCAGGGCAAAACCGTGGTCGACGTCCGGCATCAGGTACTGCACGGTACACCGAAACCTCTCGCCGATATGCGGCCTGAGCCGACGCCGCCGAAGCTTCAGGAAATCATCGACAAAGCCCTTTCGAAGAATCCGAAGGATCGATATCAAAAGATCGCGACGATGCGCGATGACATCCGATCGGTCCTCAATGAAATCTCCGGCGTGCCAACGATGCAGAACGACATGTTTGCCCCGCGGCACATCGAAAACAACGTCGTCAAACGCGCATGGAACTGGATCACCGGCAAGGCCGGCAGCGAATCGTCGGTTCCCGGCCAGCCGTCGACGATCTCGAATCCGCCGTCGGTTGCGCCCGACATCAGCCTGACAGCGACCGGAACTGAAAAGAAAAGCGTCGCGATCCTGCCGTTCAAAAATCTGAGCCGTGATCCCGATTCGAACTTTTACGAATTTTCACTCGCTGACGCGGTCATTACGGAACTCGCGCAGATCAAATCGCTGATCGTCAGGCCGAGTTCGGTGATCGCCAAATATCAGGGCGAGGATATCGATCCGCGTGATGCTGGCGAGGAATTGAGTGTCAACGCCGTTCTTTCGGCTGGATTTCTGCGATCAGGCGAGCGTCTGCGCGTGACGGCCCAACTGCTCGACGTCGCCAGCGGCGATATTCTCTGGAGCGACCGGATCGATGCGCAGGGCAGCGACATCCTCCAGTTGCAGGACATGATCGCGCATCGGATCCTTGAGGGCCTGCGGCTCGAACTATCTGAAAAGGAACAGGAAAAGCTCGGCCGGCGCCCGACCGACAATGCTGAAGCGTGGGAAGAATATCTTCGCGGTCGCGACAATTTCGGCAGATTCATTTTCCGCACCGTTTCAAACGAAGATTGCGAGGCGGCGATTCACAACTTCAAACATGCCGTCGATCTCGATCCACAGTTCGCACTTGCTCATTCTGGGCTCGGCGCATGTTACGCGAACCGATTTTTCAAAGGCCTCGGCGAACCTGAGGACTACACGCACGCCGAAAACTCGTTCACGAAGGCTTTCTTTTATGATCCGAACGTCGTCGAAGCGCGCGTCCTGATGGTCCTGATTTATATGGCCCGCGGCGAGAAAAAGAAGGCGCGGGCGGAAATCAAAGTGCTTCAGGAGCAGTTCCCGAACGAAGCGCCGCTTTATTTCGTGAAAGGCGTCATGCATCGGCTCGACGGCGAATACGAGCAATCGCTCAAATCGTTTGAAAAACTCGGCCGGCTCGATCCGGCGGCGCGCGTCGTCGCGTCATATAACCGGGCGCGGCTCTTTATCTATCAGAAGAAATTCGAAGAAGCGATGCGTGAGATCGAGCGCGGGCGCAAGGCCGAACCGAATCATCCGATGATCCGCATCTTCCATGCGGCGACGCTGTTTCATCGCGGCGACCGCGATGAAGGCGTGGCGATGCTCGAACAGGTGATCACCGAAAATCCCGAGATGGACGGAATCCGCCCGTTGCTGGCGGCATTCATGGCGAACGTCGGAAGAATCGACGAGGCTCGTGTGCAATTGAGCGAGGATGCTCTGGCACTGGCAAAATCCGACCACGACATGGCGTTTTGGGTCGGCGAAGCCTACGCCCAGCTCGGCGATCTCGATCTGAGTTTCAAGTGGCTGAACCGCGCCATCAGGCTCGGAAACGAAAACCGGCCATTTTACGAAGGCGACATTCTGCTCGAACCGGCCAGAAAAGATCCGCGATTTGCGGAATTGCTCGAAAAGATGGCCGGCGATAAAGGATAAGTTCGATTTCCGGTTTTTCGGGCCGATTCACGTCTGTATTCGGATTCAGCAAGATCGGCTCGGCGCTTCAAGAAGCAGACGCTTTAATTCGGGACTTTCGAATTCATCCCAAATCTCTGCGCTCTCATTGTCCGCCGATCAACAGCCGTTCTTTCCCACTCTTGATTTCGTAAATGTAGAGTCCCCATTTACCGCCAACCTCCTTTGTGTAAGCGAAGCAGTTTTCATCGGGAGAAATGAACGGATTGGTGACAACTTTCCCATCGGCAACCTTGCGAACCTTTGTACCGTCCGCTTTCATTGCGTAGATATCTGGAGCTCCGTCGCGTCTCGAAACAAAGTAGATGGTCCTGCCATTCTTAGACCATTGCGGCGTCGAGTCTTCGAACTCGTTATTGGTCAGATTCTTTAGATTCGTGCCGTCTCGATTCATCACAAAGATCTCGGTCGAATTCTTCATTTGGGCCATCTCTTCTCTCGACAGATCCCGATAGTATTTTTTGGTGATGATGGCCCGTTCAAATAGTATCTTCTTTCCGTCACGCGACCATTTTGGACTTGTGTAACCGTTTTTTTCGTCGGTCAATCGGGTTCTGTTTGTCCCGTCCAAACGGATTGTGTAAATATCATGCGCGATCCCTGGCCGTTCTTTGCGCGATTGGAATACAACAAGATCACCGCTGGGTGAAAAGTCAGGCAGGTAATCCAGATCGTTTCCGTCCGTCAGCTTGAGTTGATCCGAACCGTCAGCATTCATCACGTACAAATACATACGCCCGTCCCTCTCGGAGTAATAAACGATCTTCCGTCCGTCAGGCGACCAGCGTGGCTGTCCGGCGGTGGTCAGACTGTCCGTCAATCGCCGAAGATCTGAACCGTCAGAGCTTATTACGTATATCGCGGATTTGCCGTCCTTTGTTGACTCAAAAACGATCTTCTTTCCATCGAACGACCAGTGCGGATTGAAATAGAAGGTCGGATTGGGCTTGGCCTGTGCGTCTGCGCTGTCAACCAAACCTAAGAATATGGCGACGATAACAAAGATTAGTTTGGCTTTCATGATTTTACTGTGCCTTCTCTTCACCATAGCAAAAGAACCCATTTCGGGATCGGCCGATTGTCTTTTCAATTCTCGGTTCGGAAGATTCGCGAACCGACTAACTCCGGCTCTTCAGTGATCATAGCCCAGATCGACAACTCGGTATTGGAAAAAATTTACCTTGCTTCGGCCGCTCCTCGAGGTAATCCGCTTCCTTTCCTGACTGTACCCCGGCAGAACGATTTTGGAATCTTTTCCGCGACCGTGCGGCGTTAGCCCACGGAAAGTGACGAAATCAAATCATTGAGCCGCGTGAGCGGCGACACAATCGATTTTGGATTTTGGAATGTCGATTTTCGAAATCTGAGGTCTCGGATATTCACGATTCAATAGTCTGAACCTTAGAGATGGCTTCATGATTGCTTTGCGCCTTGGCGTCTTTGCGGGAAAACAAACCGGGTGTACCCGCAAAGACGCAAAGGCTCAAAGCAATTGGCATCTTTGAAGATTCCTTCGGACTTCGGGGTCGTGGGAGGCAGCGAATATGCAATTCTTCTTATCCCCGAAAACGAGGTTTTGGACGGGATTAATTTCCGATTTTGGGTTGGTCCAAGCAAATCAATCCAAAATCTAAAATCCAAATTGTGCCGTGTCGCCGCGCTGCGGCTCGAATCCGATTTTCGTCCACTCTCCGTGGGCTTACGCGCCACGGCTAAACTCTGTCGCCGCGTTGCGGCTCCGGGACCTCGCCTCGTAACCGCCGAAACCCGAACAGAAGCAATCCAAAATCGAAAACCTAAAATCCAAAATCGACCAATCGTCTATATCCCATTTTTCTCAAAGACGAACTCGTTGCAGCCGAGGCCAACGCCCTTGGTTTTCAACTTCGTGAGCTTGTATCCCTTTGGAACGTAGAAGTCGAAGATCGCGTCGGCGCTCGCGTATTCGTACGGATAGCCGCCGATCCAATCGACCAGATCGAACCATTTATTCATGCCGCGGGCGTTTTTGTAGTGCGTCCAGCTCCGGACGTAATCCATCGGTTTCAGTAACAAGACCGATTTTGCAAACTGCTTGAGTTCGTCCGGAAGATAGACGGCGACCGTCAGCGGAACGCGCAGAAATCGCGGCGTCCGGTTGTAGAGTTTCTTGATCGCCAGCCAACGCTCGGCCTGCGATCCGGTGTCGTTGTAAATCGCGATGAAAAGCTTTCCGCCGTCAGCGACCGCCGTTTCGGCGTTT
>JBGASE010000206.1:0-5456 GCA_044229875.1 Pyrinomonadaceae bacterium
CATCGGGGAATTGGGTCGCCTGGCTCGTTAGCTCCGCCGCTTCTTGTTTCACGCGTCGGATCACCCAGCGATTCGTTCAAAGCAAGCGCGGCAGATGCGAGCTGCAGCGCGACTTCCGGTGAGATCGAGTCGCCTTGGCGGAATTCGATCGTCGCCATCTCGTACTTGCCGCCCGGTTTGAGACGCGGTTCGATCCCGATCAAACGTTTCCCGCGCCAAAAACCGAACAACACACGATCTTCCTCGGCACGGATCATAAGAACCGGTCCATTCAAGAAGTACACCAGATTTCCCCATTTGATCCGTTCATCGGCAAGTCCGGCATCGCGGACCGCGGCGCGTAGATGTTCAACCAAGGTCCTTCGCCAGCCCTCAAGGCGTTCAAGAAAATCGGCCGGATCGGCGGTCACTTCGTCGGTGATTTTTGTGTGAAAAGTACGATTCAAGGTTCTAAATTCCAAGTGCGTTCGCAATCTCCGTCACGTGCCGCAAGTCTGAACCGCAACATCCGCCAAAAATATGCAGCCAAGGCATTTCAGCCCTCAAAGCGGCATTCTGATGCCCCATCTCGAATGGATCCCCGTCGTCAAGAAACTCCGATGCATCCAGTTCGGCGTGACTTTTGGCAGAAGCATTACAGCGCAAACCACGAATTCGTCGTGCCCAATCCGCATCACGTAAAATATGCGAAAAATGTGTTGGGTGGGCGCAGTTAACCATAAAATACTCCGCCGAAGCGTCCGTTCTACAATCGACTGATTGAATGGCATCTTGGATAGTCTCACCAGACGGCAGTCGTCCATCGGTTTCGACGGTGAAAGAAACAACCGCCGGCAACCCGAAATCCTGTGCCGCCATAACAAGGCCGCTGGCCTCATCGGACGAAGTAAACGTCATCGCGGTGACCATGTCCGCTTCGGTCTCGGACAACCATGACATCTGTTTTGAGTGATATTTTCGGGCATCGTCGACCGACCATCTGTGCTCTGAAACGTAGGCATCCCCCCTCGGCCCGACAACGGCATTCAAGACGATCGGCCGGGCGTTCGACGAAAACGTGGAACGAAGTTCAGACATGACCCTCAAGGACCTTTGATTCGCGTACTGCAGTTCTTCGTTCGACGATCCGAGCGCGTGCGCCCAATGTGAATGAGCCTTCCATGTCTGCGAATCAAGAATAAACCCGACTTCCCGCTCACGAGCAAGTTCCAAAAATCCGGTAAAGTAGTTGATAAGTGCATTAAGGCCGATTGCGTCGTCCAGTAGCGTATGCGCGGCAAATTCCCTTATTTCGATGCCGTGATTGAAAATCAGATCTGTTTCCACACCGGCATCGGTTAAATAAATCTCACCGTCATGTTGCGGTAACGCGTTTCGCATGTTTACCATAATTGCACCTATTCCAGAGCCCCAAACCCGTTTATCAGTCATCGGTTGGAGTTCTCTTAATTTCAACGCGGACATCTGCTGAAGCGTGATTCGAGGCAAAATAATAACACGAGTTATGACTCCGGTCATCCAAAAAAAAAGCCGTCAACTGATGACGGCTTTTTCGTGGAACAACCGGCCAGACTGGATTTCGAAATCCGCCCGTGTCGAATTATTAATCGTCGCCGATGTTTTCGATGATCACGTTGATCGACGCTTTGAGTTTCGCCTTTCCGGTATTCTTGACCTCGAAGAGAAAATCGCCGCCGGCCGTCGTTGTCGCGTCGAGCCGCCCGTTTTCATTGGTGACGTCAACGGTTTTGCCTTTTGTCAGAAGCGTGATCTGTGAACCGTCTCCGCCATTGTCAACGACCAGGTTCTGTCCCGATTTGGCCCCGACCACGAACTGTTTCGCTTCGCCGGGCTCAAGATCGAAATACTCGATCGTGTTGGTCGTTCCTTTCGGGAAATTGAGCCGCTTCGGTCCGTCGGCTTCAGGTTTCGCGGCGGTCGTGTTCGCGGGCGCATTTGCGTTCGCGGGCGCGGCGGTCGGGGAAGTTGCCGTATTCGCCGGCTTGGTCGTGTTCGAATTGGCCGTGTCCGTTTGGTTCGAATTGGGCGCGGTGTTTCCTCCGCACGCCGTCAATGCCAATCCGAACAGGCCGATCAAAGCAGTTTTTTTCAACATCTGATGCTCCTATTTGCTGACGTCGGTGTGATCGATGATGATCTTGATTGATGATTTGACTTCCTTTTTCGACGTGTTTTTGACCTCAAAGACAAAATCTCCGTCGGCCAAAAGCGTTGAATCGTAATAGCCCGGTTCGGTCTTCTGGGCAGTATCTTTCCCTTTGACCATTTTGAATTCAAGGTCTTTCGAATCGGCCTCGACCATAAAGATCTGACCGGTTTTCGCACCGACGACAAATTGCTTCGTTTCACCCGGAGCGAGCGTCACAGTTTCATTGCCTTCGGATTTTCCGGCGGCAAAAGAGACGCGTTTGGGTCCGGATTCAGACGACTTGGCCGCGTTCGCATCAGCAGGTTTGTTTGCGTTTGCGGGGGTTGAAGCATTCGTGTTCCCAGAATTGTTGTTGCCGGAATTGGTGTTGTTGGCGGGCATATTTGCCGGAGCCGTGTTTGTGTTGACGGTTGCGGTATTTCCGCCGCAAGCCATTGCAAACAGACCGATTGAACAAATGAAAAGTAATTTCTTCAAAACATTTCTCCTTAATTTTTGTTGATGCTGGCAATATCTAGCCAATTTGTCTCAGACGATCAAAGTCAGCCGAAAACACGAAAGCCGCCGGAATGATCCGGCGGCCTATCGAGAGACTTAATGGCGGGGCCGACGGGGCTCGAACCCGCGACCTCCAACGTGACAGGCTGGCGTTCTAACCAACTGAACTACGACCCCGCAAGAAGATTTTGGAATTGGGATTTCTGATTTCGGATTGAAATCCAATTCACTATTTTTCAAAATCGGTAAGGGCCGGAAATCCGAATTCCGCAATCCCAAATCCGCAATCAAAGTGGTGGGCACGAAGGGACTCGAACCCCTAACTTCCTCCTTGTAAGGGAGGCTGTCTACCAATTGACGTACATGCCCGAGATTCGGCTTTTTCCTTTGTTCCGCTCTCAAAAATCAAGCCGTTTCGAAAAACGGCGAATTGGTAGATTACTGAATAAACGCGCCGAGTGTCAAGCGGCTTTTGTGACTATCACCCGCAAGCGACGGACGTTTGGATCGAATCCGAAGGCTTCCGGGAACCGCCGGAAACGCGGCGTTCGCGAAAAAGCGTAACCGTCGGACAAGTACGCATTCATCGGCGGCTGTCAGGCGCACGGGAACCACATTTTCCAGCGGATCGGTTCCTCCGATAAAAACAACTTTCCATCGCCGACCAGCAGGTCTCCGCAGCCGATCTTCTCCGCAAACCGATCCGGGACGTTGTTCATCATCACCAACCAGTTCGCCGGGTTGCTCCAGTATGGGTCGCTGTCCAACGCCGTCGAAACCAATGCCGCGCTGCTTCGGGAACCATACATCCAGTCACCGTCATCATCGCGGATATCCAATCTGCCGCCGATCCGTTTCCAAGTCTGCGCCCAACGATCATTGCCCTTGCGGGTATGACCGATTTCGATCTCGCACTCCAAACCGGATTTTACCGAAGTGATCATGCATCCAACCCGATAGATCATATTTTTCCAATAACGCCTCCCAATACGATTCTTGTTCCGATGCCGCAGAAGCCCGCAGGCGGCTCATGCTAGGCACCACGCGACCGTTGCCACCCGAACTCAATTTTCCGAACGATTCTTGCCCCGATGACGGAAATTCCGAGAGCGAAAAGCGGTACCGCCGCGCTCGGGCAACACGCCAGCAATTGAATTTCGCCGAGTGTTGTATCGCGACCGGTCTCCCGATCACGACAGGTGACGCTCTTCCCGTATCGCTTGACCGGCCCCGAACACCGCCGTGCGGCCAGGACGTCAATTGCCGTCGGCCAGATGACCAAAACCGAAAACGTCACCGCGGCGATAAGTACCAAGCCGGCGATCAGACTGTAACATCCGGTCAACGGCTTTGAATGAACGGTGATCTTGTTCTTCATTTCTGCACATCGATTCTCGTTATCGTTCGAACTTGATGCTGCGTTCGCGACCAATGATTTCAAATCCTTCAACCGATTCCTCAACGAAGAGAATCATCGGATCGAAATCAAGTCCCTTTCCAACGGCAGTGACGACATAAGTTCGCCCCGTTTCGACACCGTCGAATCGAAATTGTCCGAACGGATTCGAGATCGCCGTTATCGACCCGCCGCGATCATCGGTGAGCGATACCGTCACTTTCGGGACCGGCGCTCCGTCACCGTCGATGACGCGCCCCGCGATTGCGACGTTGGCGGCCGTCGGCGCAAGTCCCGTTTCTCCAAAGAAGTAGCCGGCGCCGTTACGCTCGACTCCAAGATTCGTCGCCGTGCGAACCGACGAAAAGAGTCGGGCGAGATAGGCTCCGGCAAGGTAATTCGTTCCGGAGACATCGACCGAGCTGCCGAATTCGTCGCCGGCCTCGCCATCGCTCGCAAAAAGCTTCTGAGCTTCGCCCCAGTTGTCGTTTCCGCCGAGATTCTGCCGAAACACGAATGCCGCGCCCTGATCGGCGTCGCCGCCGACGTCCGCCAGCGGTGATCCGACGATCAACGAGTCTCCGTCGAGTGCGACCGCGTCTCCGACCCGATCGCCGTCGACCGAATCCGATCCGGTCAGCTTTTTGACTTCTCCCCAGTTCGAGGCACCGCCGACGTTGCGTTCGAGCAGGTAAACAGCGCCCGGACGAGACTTTCCGTCTTCTGCAGCCCGCGGTGCTCCGACCGCGATCCGGTCATTCTGAACATCGACCGCATATCCGAAACCGACGAGGGACTCGGGGTCATCCGGCGTGACGATTTTCGATTCTCCCCAAACCCCGGTGCCGCCAAGATCGCGTTCGAGTACATAAACCGCGCCGGTCTGGATTGAGTTGATCAATTTGAGATTTGAGCCAACAACCATCGTATCGCCCGAAATCGCGATCGAGATTCCGAACTGCTGGCCGAGATGAGGATCAGAGGGGCGAACAACACGCGTTTGGCCCCAATTGTCGGTGCCGCCCGAATCGCGTCCGAAAACATGAACCGCGCCGGTATTCGTTGCATCACCGACATGACCGACGGCGAGCGTGTCGGCGTTGAGCGCAAGCGACCCGCCAATTCGCTGGTTGGCCGAACCGCCGGCGATCGTCAAACGTTTCCGTTCACCCCAGTTTCCGAGCGCCCCAAGATCGCGTTCAAAGACATAGACCGAACCTTGGTCGGCATCGGAGTCGACGTCGTCGTTCGGCGCACCGATAACGATCGTGTCGCCGGATATCTTGACCGCCGACCCGAAATTGTCGCCGGCAGCACCGTCAGATGCCGTCAGCACACGGACCAATCCCCAGGCGTTCGGACCGCCCGAATTCCGGCTCAGAACATATGCCG
>JBGASE010000207.1:0-5454 GCA_044229875.1 Pyrinomonadaceae bacterium
ATGATCGTCTATCAGATCGACCGACGGCTTTACGCCGGAAACGGTACGGTTGCGATGGACACCGATGCGGCCGGCCGGATATGGATTTCAATCGGCGATTCACTTCTGGTTCTCAACCCGGATCCGATCGGGTCGGTCGCAGCCGCCGGAGACGTCATTTTGAAGCAACTCGAATCATCGCGGCGAATCGTAATCCGGCCTGGTGTTGCGATCGAACCGCCGCGGCCCGGCACAATCATAGAGTATCGGCTCGAAGACGATCTCTCGGTGAGACGGATGTACAATGACGCCGCGGGAAACATGTGGCTGACCGCAACCGGGCGGCTTTACAAGATCACCGATTGGTTACCGACGCTGTATTCAACCGATCAGGGCTTCCCTGAGTCGATTTCGAGGATTGCGGACGATATTGCCGGAAACATTTGGATCGGCGGCCATACTTCGCTGATCCGGCTTGATCGCGGTGGATTGACGACCTTTGGCCGCAACGACGGAGCGATCGGCGACCGCTTTGGGGCTATCAGCGAGGATTCTTCCGGCAACCTGCTATTTGCCAACGGGTCCGCTTCGATCGCGCGGCTGGACGGAAATCGATTCGAAAGCGCTCAGCTTCGGAGTGAGGCAACCGTCGAACATCTCTGGACGTCACGTTTCATGATGGTTGACGGTTCAGATCGGTTGTGGTTCCTGACGTCGAACGGGCTTTACCGATTCGACGGTGCATCAAAGTTCGATCAATTGAAACGGGGCGTGCCGTCGCGGGCCTACAATATCGCGGATGGCCTCAAGTCCGATGTAATATTTCAGATCTTTGAAGATTCACGTGGCGATATCTGGGTCTCGACCCGCGGCCCGAGCACCCGCGAAGTCGGCCTTGCACGGCTTGACAAGGCGACCGACCGATTTCAGACCTTTGGTGAATCCGATGGATTTCCGCCATCGAAATCAGCTTCGTCTTATGCCGAGGACCGCGCTGGAAATATCTGGTTCACATTTTATGAAGGCGGATTGGCGCGTTTTGACGGATCGAAGTTTCGGATCTTTGAACCCGGCGGCGAGATCCCGACGGCGCTTTTGACGGATCTCCATGTCGATCGCGCGGGCCGCCTTTGGGTCGGCTCATCGGTGCGCGGCCTGCTTCGCGTCGAGGATCCGACCGCCGCTGAACCGACGTTCGTCAATTTTTCGACCACCGACGGTTTGACCAGCAACAACGTCCGCACGATCACCGAGGATCTTTTCGGCCGAATTTATGTCGGGACGGCCAGCGGCGTCGACCGCCTTACGCCCGAGTCCGGACATGTGCGGCATTTTTCCGTAAACGATGGCCTGGCTGCGGATTTTGTTGTGGATTCGTACCGCGACCGTGCCGGAAACATCTGGTTTGCAACCAACAATGGAGTATCGAGACTCATTCCGGTCCCGAACGAACGGCGCACGCCGCCGCCGATCAAGATCAGCGGATTGCGGATCGCGGGCTTCGATCAGTCAATCGAAAAGCTCGGCACCGCACTTGTCGAACGCGGCGATCTGACACACACCGAAAACGGACTTCAAATTGAGTTTTTTGGCATCGATTTTCATGCCGGCGAGGTACTCAGGTTTCAATATAAGCTCGACGGTGTCGATCAGGACTGGGGACCGCCGACGGAGCTACGAAGCGTGACGTTCGCGAACCTTTCACCGGGGTCGTACCGTTTCATGGTTCGGGCCGTCGCGTCTGACGGACTTTCCTCGGCCCAACCGGCAATGGTCACCTTCCGGATTCTGCCTCCGATCTGGGCCAGATGGTGGTTCATGACGCTGGTCGGGATTTTTGTCGCCGGTTTGGTAACGGCATTCTACAGCTACCGGCTGGCGCGTCTGCGTGAAGTCAACTCGGCACTTGAGGAAGCTCGGCGCGCTGAAGAAAAGCTCCGCCATTCACGCGAAGAGCGGCTTGCCGAACTCGAACAGGTTCGGTCACGGATCGCAACAGATCTCCATGACGACATCGGCGCTTCGTTGACGCAGATTGCCATTCTATCGGAAGTTGCACAGGCTCAATCACAAAACGGCGGATCGGAACCGTTGAAACAGATTACAAACGTCTCGAATGAACTTGTCGGGACGATGAGCGACATCGTCTGGTCGATCAATCCGCAGAAAGACCATTTTTCGGACCTGACACAGCGCATGAGGCGATTTGCGTCCGATGTTCTTTCGGCAAAACGCATCGGACTTCATTTCGAAGCGTCGCATGAAACCGACTCCGTGATCCTCAATTCCAACATCCGTCGTGAGGTGTTCCTCGTCTTCAAGGAGGCGATCAACAATGTCGTCAAACATTCCGGAGCGACCCGCGTCGAGGTCATCGTCGGTTTTGAACTCGGCGAGATGCGGCTGCTTATTCGCGACGACGGAAACGGATTCGAGTTCGACGCCGTCGATAGTTCCGACGGCGGCAATGGCGTTCCGAGCATGAAGCGCCGCGCAAATGCGATCGCCGGCAGACTTGAGATCGATTCCGCGAAAGAAAGCGGAACGGTCATCCGGCTCTTCGTCCCGATCGACCGGACTACCCGTACGGGTGGTGACGGTAAAGAAACCACGTTGTAAAGTTAATCCCGATGATGACGTCAACCCAGCCCTCAACAATCAAGACCGCGATCGTCGAAGACATGCGCAACATCCGCGAAGGACTGGTGACGCTAATCAATTTTACTGAAGGATTTGCCTGCAGCGGCGGATATCGCTCGATGGAAGAAGCGATACCGCGAATCAAGGGCAATGTTCCTGATGTCTTATTGTCCGACATCGGTTTGCCGGGGATGAGCGGCATTGAGGGCGTCCGCATCCTTAAAGAGTCGTTTCCCGAAATGACGGTGCTGATGCTGACGGTTTACGACGATGACGAACGCATCTTCGACGCGCTTTGTGCCGGCGCCAGCGGTTATCTGTTGAAACGAACTTCGCCGGCAAAGATCATCGAAAACATCCGCGAAGCCGTTTCGGGCGGCGCGCCGATGTCCCCAGAGGTCGCTGCGCGGGTGATCCGCCTCTTCCGTGAGGTACGTCCGCCGGAAAAGGTCGATTACGATCTGACGCCGCACGAAACGAGACTGCTGAAACTGCTTGTCGAGGGCCACAATTATACGACTGCCGCAGAGGAACTCGGCGTCAGCTACAACACGATCAAATTCCACATGCGGCATATTTACGAAAAACTTCAGGTTCATTCAAAGTCGGAAGCGGTCGCCAAGGCGCTTCAGGGTCGACTGATCTAAATCATTTACAAAACATAACTTAACGGTTCGGCAAAGTCGCCGACCTGAGGAGGACTATGCAACAAATCCAATTTGAAATAGGCGAAGCGGGCTGTTTGATCTATGTCGCCGACCGTAACTTCGGCGGTGAAGCCTTTACAAAACTCGACGATTTCTTCGGCGGCACGCCCGGGCTCGAAGAGCTGACGCGGCGTGGTGCGATCATGGCGATGTCGCTATACCAGGATGACGGCTACGGCGTTTGCGTGCGTGTCGGCGGTGAACTGTCGGCTGAGGAGTGCGCGCAATGGACCTCGCACGTCGCTGGCCGGCTGATCGTCGAATCGGGGCAGTTGGTCGTTTCCGGAGTCATCCCGGAGGACGACGAATTGTCCGACTTCGAACCTGCTGTCGAAGGAGAAAGCCATTGGTCCGGTGCGATCGTCGATGTTCCCGGCGGCGAATATCGCTGCGATATCTACTCGTATCCGCCGAACGATCTAGCCGGAGGCTGGAAACGGATCGAAGACTGCGGCTTTTTCAAGAGCGCATTCGGTCAAGACCCGAACATCACTTACGAAAAGCCGGAAGCTTATTTTGCGCGGACGAGGCCCGGCGAATCGGCTCCGGCTTGGGTCACAAACGGATTCGAAGACGCGACGTTCTTCGAATTTCTGGTTCATCTGACGCCGCTCGCCGGTACTTTTCCCGAGCCGGTCTTCGAGGAATTCGGCTGTCTTCAGTGGAATTATCGCAAACCGGAGGTCTTTCCGATCGGAATCAGGCTCTAGTGCAGCCGCCCGTACGGGTGGCGCGGCGCCCGGAGAAACCGAGTAATTTCATTTCATTCGTCCGAAAGGGCAAAAGACCGATAATTCATGGAGATTCGAATGAACCTTAGATTTACCCGAATGGCGCGGCAACCGGCCGCGGCAATGCTCTTGTTCGCCGTTATCGCAACCGGGATCATATTTCGTCCGGCGGTCGTCCGCGCCGACGTCGGGAACACGCCGAAAATCGCCGAGACGTCGTCGGGCGGCCTTCAGTTCGAGGCCAATCGGGGTCAATTTCCCGCCGATGTCCGGTACTTTGCAAGATCGGCGGGAGCCAACCTCTTTCTGACGGCAACCGAAGCGGTTTACGTCATGAAACCGGCACCTTGCGGGGCCGACAAAAGCGACGGATGCGACAACGTGCAGGCCGTTTCAAAAACCGCGTTTGCATTGCGAATGAAGATTGACGGTGCGAATCCGGAGTCGCTGCATTCAGGTGAAGCGGAATCCGAATATCGGACAAATCATCTCAAGGGATCCGAGGCGGATTGGGTGACCGACGTCCCGAACTTCGGCCGGGTGAGGTTTGACGGAGTTTACGATGGCATTTCGATGATCTGGCACGGCCTCGAAGCGGGCGCATCGAGATATGACTTTGAAGTCGCGCCGGGGGCTGACCCGAAACTGATTCAACTTCGGTTCGACGGTACGGAGAGTATGGCCATTGATGCGGCCGGCAATCTTGTGATCGAAACGCCCGCGGGCCCGATCATTAACCGCAAACCAGTCACTTTCCAGGAGATCAACGGTGAAAGGATCGAAGTCGCGAGCAGTTTCCGGATCGAGGACGAGACCGTAAGATTCGAACTCGGCGAGTACGATGTTTCGCGGAAGCTGACGATCGACCCAACGGTAACGATCAACAATCTCGCCTTTTCGACCCTTATCGGTTCGTTCGGCGACGACATTTCCAATGACATCGCGGTCGACTCGAACGGAAACTCATACATCACCGGACGAACGGTTTCACCGGCATATCCGACGACCAGTGGTACCTTTGATACCTCGGCCAATGGAATCGAGGACGTGTTCGTAACCAAGTTCAACGCCAACGGCGGTGGATTGGCCTTTTCGACGTTTATCGGAGGCATCGGCTACGATGAAGGAAACGGAATCGCGGTCGACGCCAACGGCGACATTTACGTTGCCGGAACAGCAGGCGGCGCGTTTCCATCGACGGCCGGCTCGTATGATCCGACGTTCAACGGAGGCGCGGATGTCTTCATTTTGAAAATGAGCGCGTCGGGCGGATCACTGATTTATTCAACATTCATCGGCGCGTCGCAGATCGACTTCGCGAAGGATTTGGCGATTGACTCCACTGGAAACGCTTATGTGATCGTCCGTACAAGCGACGCCCCCATCGATTATCCGAC
>JBGASE010000208.1:0-5453 GCA_044229875.1 Pyrinomonadaceae bacterium
GATTTCAGTCTTCTGACGTCTGGCGGCTGACGTCTGACGTCTGATTTAAGATTTCAGACCTCTGACGTCTGACCTCTGACGTCTGACGTCAGATTTAAGATTTCAGACTTCAGACTTCAACCTTCTGACTTCTGACCAAGAATCCGCTCGACGTACTTGGCGATCATGTCTGCTTCGAGATTGACCTCGTCGCCGACCTTCAACGTCGAGAGATTTGTCACGTTCCATGTCTTCGGGATGATCGCGATCTCAAAATAGTCTTCGTCGAGTTTCGCCACGGTCAGCGAGATTCCTTCGACCGCGACCGATCCTTTGTAAATCAGGTATCGGGCCACCTCGTTTGGAAAACCAATTTTGACGGTCCAGAAATCGCCCTCTTGAAGTGCACCGAGAAACCGGCCGCGCGCATCGACGTGCCCCTGAACGATATGCCCGCCGAGCCGCGTCGTCGGCGTCACCGCGCGTTCGAGGTTCACGGCCGAACCGGTCCTGAGACGTCCGAGCGTCGTCACATTCAGTGTTTCGGCTGAAACATCCGCCGTGAATCCGGCCGACGAAACGTCGAGGGCCGTCAGACAAACGCCGTTGACCGCGATCGAATCGCCGTCCTTAGTGCCGTCAGTGACAGTCCGCGCTGCGATTCGCATCCGGGCGCCCGACGTGAGCTTTTCGAATGATGCGATCGACCCCAATTCTTCAATTATTCCGGTAAACATACTTTGACGCCTATGGCCCGTCGGCGCTGAACATCAGACGGCACAGGTGCTATATTTGAATTGTAGAATTGAAACACCGGAGGGACAAAACGATGATCTACGATGTTGAGCTGGTTCCGCAAAGCACCAACATGTCGTGTTGGGCCGCGAGCATGGCGATGGTTCTCGGATGGCGCGATCAGGCTTCCTACGATCCGCAACTGATCGCTCAGAATCCCGGCGGAACAAACTACATGCCGCAATTCGCCAACAACGGACCCGGACTTGATCCCAACGACCGCTACATTCTGGAACGTAATGGCTTCGTCCTTGAGGCGCCACAGTGCTATATGCCGGCGGCGATCGAGGCGATGCTAATGCAGTACGGACCGCTCTGGTTCGCGGGACTTGTCCCCGCCGGTCCGCATATCCGCGTGATCCGCGGAATGACCGGAGATCAGGTTTACGTGAATGATCCGGCGCCGGTAAATCGAGGCTCGCAGTACCGGCGGTCGTTCACCGATATTTTCGGCGAGATGGAAACTCTCGGCGCGCGCGAACTGAATGAGCCGTCGCCGGTTTACATCGCGCATTTGCCGTAATCGGCATTCTCCCACGAGGAGTTGGAAAGAAATGAACGCGATCAATTCATGCGGGCAGTTTCCGCGGTTTCGATCGATCGCGATCGGGATGTTGCTCGTCATTTTTCTTGTCGCCGTCGCCCACGCCCAGGGATCGAAACTGTCGTCAGTGTTTATTCACGATTCGAGTCCCGGCGGCGAAAATTCAACCTCAAGTCTCAGAACTGAAATAAAAGCGGCGCTCGAACGAGAAAAACCATGCGTCGAAACGATGGACGATCAGGATCTGCGCGACGCGATTCAGGATGAGCGTGAGCGAGCACTGCTTGAAGGCGGCGACTCAAACGAGGCTCTCAAAGCGATCGGGACGAAAATGGGGTCCGGAATGGTGATCTCAGTCAAAGGAATTCCGATCTCCGGTTCAACCAGCCTGTCGGCACGCGGCCTCGACATGAAAACGGCGAAGATGATCGCCAACGAGATCGGCGAACCCGGTTCCGAACGTCGGATGGCCGAAGATCTCGTCCGTTCGATGTCGCCGTATCTAACCGATCAGTGCAAACCGCATTGGGTCGGTACGGTTCGGTACGAATTCAGACTGGATGAGTCCAAGGAAAAGACCGATCAGGGTGCGATGCGCGCGGCGACAAGAAACGTGAAGCGCAAAGTGACCGAAACGTCCAATTGGAGCCTTTTGGTCAAAGCCACGCTTTTGCCGCCGACGGATTCGAAGTCTGTCAATTCTCCGATGGCGACCGTGATGCAGCGGATGACGATGATCTACACCAAAAGGTCTTCGTCGAGCGGCGAGCTTTACTGCCGGTTGCCCGGCCGAAATCCGTTCTGGACCGGCTACTCGGCAACTTACAGCGAAACGACGACCCAGATCGGACAAGGTACCGATACGATGCCGGTGTTTATCGAGATCGGCGACGAGGAATACCGGATCAGCGTCAATGCGCCGAAGGGCAAAATGATCGGCAAATCCGAAACACAGCGGTCTGAGTCAGATTGCGGGGATAAGGAAGCCGCGCCACAAATCGACGTAAATGACATGCCCGAGAGCGAATTCGCCGGCACGAGTTTCGAGGCCAGTGGAAAGACGACGGAAGCAAAACCGAGATCGCTTGCCGGCTCGAAAACGCTTCCCGACGGCAAAACGCGAATCACATGGAGCCTGAGACTTGTCGCGCCGAAGGGCAAGTAGTGTTAATCGGCACGTTCGATTGCTGAAAGCTTTCTGATGTCGATCGAGATCGGCTCATGATTTTCGATCGCATTGTACATCGTCGCGAATTTGTGACCGAAAACAACCTCGCGCGCCTTGTACGATGTGCGCGTGTGAACCGTTTGCGCGAACGTTTCATCGGTGGCCGTTAAGAGAATCAGCAACTCGGCGTCGATTCGCTCAAAGTCTGATTCGGTCATGCCGAACATCGGCGAAGATTCGTCGATCGGGTGGACGATGGTCCACGCCAGCGGAAAGAACGAAACGTTCGACCGCTCAAGGTTCAAGAGGTCGAATTTTCTGACAATCTTCCCGTTTTCCTCGCAAAATCGCGAAAAAGCGACCTGCGCGTTGACGTCGATCAGCTGATTGTTGCGGCTGTTCGCGATCCGGAACATGAGCCCGGTAATTTCCCGGTACGGCGCGACGACTGCCGACTCACTGAAGATGATCCGCGCCGTCGGGCGCGCAAACCGTGCAAAAACGACGCCGGTGATCAGCGCGTTCGCGAGCAAACTATAATAGGATTCGATCGTGACGATGAGATTCGGCCAGAAGCCGACCGGATGAATCGTGCCGTAGCCGATCGTTGCAAAGGTTTGGACTGAAAAGAAGAATGCTCGGACAAAGAGATTTTCGAACGGCGTCGATGAAGTATCGACCAACGCTTCCTGTCCAAAGGCCGAGTAAAGCAGCCCGAAGATGATGTTGCTGAAAAAATAAAGCAACAAGACCAGCCCGAGAAACGCCTTCCACGACATCGTCAGCGAATAATGATAGATGTTCAGCGTCGAGAACCGGCCAGTCCCCGTCCGACGGACATTGAACGATCCGTCACGGTTCAAAAACCGCAAACGGCTCTCGGACGCGACCTTCGCCCCAAAGCCAAGATCACGGCTTTCGGGGGTTATTTCGTTTTCTCCGGTCTCTTGTCGTGACATAGGTCTTTGCAGTGAGCAGTAAGCGGTGAGCAGTGAGCGGTGAGATGTCAGCCGTCAGATGTCAGATGTCAGGCATCAGGCGTCAGATGTCAGATGTCAGGCATCAGGCGTCAGAAGTCAGATGTCAGGCATCAGGCGTCAGAAGTCAGGCGTCAGGCGTACGCAGTAGCGACGATCCAGCACGTTACCAGGCGACACTTTTCACTTTTTTACTTTTTTACTTTTTTACTTTTTACTTTTTACTTTTTACTTTTTCCGCCTTTTCACTTTTTCACTGCTCTCTGCTTACTGCTCACTGCTCTCTGCTTACTGCTCACTGTTTACTGCTTGCCGTCTACTGTCTCCAAAAACCACATATCCGTCAGTTTCTCCTGGATCGAGTTGCCGCGCAGCCGATCGTTCAGATTTTTGAAATCGACAAAGTCGAGATCCTGATCCTGATTAAAGCATGAAAAAACAAAATATTCTTCGCCGGTTTCCGGATCGACATGACGCTGCAGGCATTGCGCGCAGACTTCTTTCATCATGCACTGCATCGGCGAGTTGATCGATCCGATGGCGTGATGTTTCGGTTTGAGATACGGTTTGAGAACGTTCGACCGAGCCTCGCGGACGCCGTTCATCATGCGGTCTGAGCCGATCGCGATGATACGGTCGACATCCGACAGTTCGACAGTTTTTGCGCCAAGCCTTCCTTCGGCATAAGCGACCATCGCCTGCACGATGTTTCCCCTGAAGTGCGAATCCTGCGGCCTGTTGGGCGTGATCGAATCGCCGAAATCGGTCGACCAGATTACCTGATCGGTTGCGTTTTCGATCTCTTCGCGTTTGTAGAGATCGGCGCCGTTCTTGTATCCCGCGAAATAGATCACCTTGTTGTTCCGCTCGCGTAGCGCCTTCGCGATCGAGAACAATACGGCGTTTCCGAGTCCGCCGCCGGCGAGCATCACCGTCTCGTTTTCGGGAATCTCGGTCGGAGTTCCGGTCGGCCCCATGACGATCACTTCCTCGCCTTCCTTGAGCATCGAACAAAGCCGCGACGATGTTCCCATTTCAAGGACGATCATCGAAAGCAGGCCTTTTTCCTTGTCGGTCCACGCGCCGGTCAACGCGAGTCCTTCCATCATCAAGCGTTTGCCGTTAACGACCGGCGCGGACGATTCGTAGTTCTGCAGCCGGTAAAACTGACCGGGTTCAAACTTGCGCGCCTGGAGCGGGGCTTTGACGATGACGTCGACGATCGTCGGCGTCAGCCGATCGATCTTAACAACGGTCGCCTTAAGTTCATCGTCGAGGGTTTTCACCAGTCGGTCGAATCCGGACTCATCGGCGTCGGCCAGGTGACCGAAAAGACCGACCACATGCTCATACCCGAACTTTGCCGACGCCATTGCCTTGACGACATTGCCGGCGTACTTCGGATGATTGTCGCCGTAATATGAGATGAACCGGCCGTCCTTTTCATACGAGGTGAAAAATCCGGTTTCGCCTTTTGAGCATTCAACTGCATGGAGTTTTCCGTCACCGTTCTCTTCAACCCGAAACGGCTGGAAGAACTGTTTCCACTCGTCGAGTTTGAACGTACCCGGATTTTCCTTTTCATAGATCACGTTGGGTGACGTTCCGGCCGCGACGCAGACGGTACGTGCCGGCATCGTCACGGACTTGCCCGAACGCGAAAACTTCCCTGTCTCGGCGTCATAATTCTGCTTTTCGAACACCAGCGCCCGAACCGCTCCGTATTCGTCAGGCACAGCCTCGGTCGGAGACATCAGTTCAACTATGCTGATTCCTTCTTCAAGTGCCTTCTGGATCTCTTCATGATTCAGCCGATACGCGGGCGAATCCTGCAGCCTTTTGCGATAGACAAGCGCGACCCCGCCCCACGATTCAAGCAGCGGTATGAAATTCGGCAGCTCGCCGGCTTCGGCCGCCCGCCGTCGTTCTTCTCGGATCGCTTTTCCATGCACGAGAAACTCGCCCATGACCTTCTTTTCTTCTTCATCGA
>JBGASE010000033.1:0-32589 GCA_044229875.1 Pyrinomonadaceae bacterium
GGTTCCGTTCGATCTTCAGCAGAAGTTGCTCGAACAGGAAGGGATCGTCTTCGGAGCCAACGCGAAATGCCGGCTTGACGATTATCTCTGGTCACCTGAGGGGTTCGAAGAGCCCGACGAACAGCCTTCGCTCTTCGGTGGTTGAATCATCGATCCGGCGTGCCGCAAAAGTTGTTTTCAACAGCCCGTTTTCGTGCTAACCTTCCGCCAGAATCAGTTGACTGACTCGAATCTCATTCCCAAGGAAGGTGAACTCAGTGAAACGTTTCCTATCTGCCGCGCTTTTTCTTCTCATACCGCTTTTGATGTTCCAGACCGCCGTCGGCCAATCTGCCGGGCGTGATTCCGAAAGAGAGGCGGTCGTCGTTGCCGATCTGAAGAAGATCGCACCCGGATCGGCGGCGGCATTTACGTCCGCGACGGAGGCTCTCGACGCCGGCGATAATCAGAAGGCTGCCGAACTCTTCGCGCAAGTTTTGAAAGCCGCGCCGGATTTTGAGCCGGCGCTCAGACGCCGGGGCGGCGCGCTTGTCTCGTTGGGGCAGCGCGACGACGGACTCATTCTGCTCGAAAGGGCGGTTGAATTGAACCGTAGCGCTGAAAACCTTGCCGCGCTCAGCTACTCGGTTTTCGAGACCTCTTCAGTCAACCGCGAACCGACGCCGGGCGAAATCTCGCGCGCGTTGGCGCTGGCGCAGGAAGCTCTCGGTGCCGACAAATCGGGGGACGCGTATTATCGGTTGAGCGTCGCCGAGCTGGCTCTCGCGGCGAACGACTCAAAAGCGTTTGACTCGATCGTCAACCTCCTTGAAGCGCGATATCCGGATCATTTCGGGACCCGATATTTCAAAGGCATCAAGCTCGCGAATCAGGGAGAATTCGACGGTGCGATCGCCGAGCTCGAAAAGTCGCGCGAGTTCGGCGCGCCGCCCGAGGCGGTTGATAATGTAATTCAGGCGATCAAGGCTGAGCGGGGCAAACAATTTTTCGGCCTCTACGATTACATCTGGTACGGTGTTTACATTGTTGCGGTATGGGCGGTCGGACTGCTCGGTCTGTTCATCGCCGGAAAGCTGCTGTCGGCGACAACGCTGGCGTCGATCGAGAAATCCGATCCGAATGATATCAGCGGTCAGGCGCAGGCCGGACTGCGCGGCATCTACCGGCGGATTGTCGCTATCGCCGGCATTTACTATTACATCTCGCAACCGGTAGTCATGTTTCTAGTGCTTGTGATAACTGTCGGTGCGATCCTCGCGATCATGGCCGGCGGCGTGATCCCGGTCAAGATCGTTCTCATCATCGGGTTTGTCGGCGCGGCATCGATCTTTTACATGCTCAAGTCGCTGTTGTTCAGGCCGCAGGCTGAGGATCCCGGACGCGTTGTGACCGAAGAAGAAGCGCCGGGATTGTGGAGGATCGTGCGCGATGTCGCGACGACGCTCGAAACGCGTCCTGTGACCGAGATCAGAATCACAAACGGTTCCGAAATGGCGGTTTATGAGCGCGGGACGATGCGCGACAAAATGAACGATAAGGCAGAGCGCGTCCTTCTTGTCGGTATTGCCGGGATCGACGGCCTCAGCCAAAATGCGTTTCGCAGTGTTCTGGCGCATGAATACGGTCACTTCGCGAATCGCGACACGGCCGGCGGCGACATCGCCTTTCAGGTCAACAGCGCGATGATGAATCTCGCTTTTTCGATGGCGCAGGCCGGAACGGCGACCTTTTACAACATCGCGTTTCAATTCATCCGGTTTTATCACTTCCTTTTCCGGCGGATCACCCATGGCGCGAGCCGTCTGCAGGAAGTTCTTGCCGATCGCGTCGCCGTTTACCAATTCGGTGCGGAAGCGTTCCGCGAAGGGCTGACGCACATCATCCGGCGTGACATCGAATTTTCGAAGTTGGCCGATGCTGAGATCAATGCGATCGCAAATTCCGGAAGGAAGATCAACAACCTTTACGCGATGCTGGCTCCGGCCGGAGAAGTCGGACCGGAACTGAAGGAATCGATCGAAGAAAGCCTGTCGCGCCCGACGACCGAAGACGACACCCACCCGAGCCCGGCCGATCGATTCGCGCTCGCCGAAAGGGTGAACTCAAAAGAAGGCGTTGAGCCGCTGCGGGGAGAGGTTTGGGATCTGTTCAGCGATCGCGACGCGTTGACACAGGAAATGAACCAGATGCTCGAAACGAGCTTCAATAACGTCATCTACGATCTGACATGAACTTCCGGGGATTGATAAAAGTCGGCGGACGCGCCGCGGTCACGACGTTGGCGATCGTCATTGCCGATGCCTTCGTCAATCCAACGCCGGTTACCGAAGGTCTCGCGGTCGACATTCCGCGGCTCTTTTCAATCCCGCCGGCGCCGGTTTTTGCCGCGGTTCTGTCTTCGATGGCCGTCGCGCGTTATCTTCCCGCAAGCCTGGTATTGCGGTCAGCGGCGATGTCGGCCATCGCGGCCGTCGGCGCGCTTTTGCTCCAGACGGCGGCGATCTCATACTGGTGGCCGAATTCGACGGGTTATTTCGCCGATCAGATCCTGAAACTCGGAATTGAGCTGCTGATCGTGCTTTTTGCGGCGAATCTGATCTTCGAATACCGGATCAGCCGGACGGATCAGGATTAACGGCCGACTTTTCCAGATTCGCCGTTCGGCCGCACAACTCCCTGTAATTACAGAACTTGCAGATCGTCAGGTTGTGAGTCATCTCAAATTCTTCTTTCGGTTTCGGGAAATTCTCTTCGACGTCGCGGCAATAACCATACATTTGCTCGGTTTCTTCGCGGATCGTGTCGGCAAAGTCCTCAATATCATACTCGTTCCCGCAATAGCTCCGTTCACGGTAATCGGGCAGCAGAAACGCGACGTGCGGCTTGATGCGGGCATAATCATGTTCAAATTGAAAATGGGCCCAGGCGACGTAACCGCGCATCTGCCGGCCGTGTTTGTCGAGCCGTTCGGTCGCCGCCATCCGTGATTCCTTGCCGGTTTTCCAGTCGATGATGACGAGGTCGTCTCCGACCGGGAAAAGAAAATCGACTTTGCAGAAAGCCTTCATGTTGTCGATCCGGCATTCACCGTATCCGTCCGGATCAACGATCCATTCGTCGCGCCGCGCGCGGGCATCAGAGAGCAGCCACATGAACCGTTCGCTTTGAAGCAGGTTTCGGGAAGCGTCGAGGACCGCCGGAAGAATGTCGGCTTCAACGTCGATCGTCTCGCGTTCACGATAATAAATCTCACTGAATTTCTTGCGTTCAACGGTTTCAAGCGTCTTGCGATGGACGAAATCGAGAAACCGGTCATGGTCGATCGGTTCGGGTGTTTTCCGGATCCGGTCAAGAAGCGTCTTGATGACCTTGTGCGTGATGTTTCCGATTTCGAGCGGGATCGAGGTCAGATTCTTGAGTGAGTTGATCTTCAGAAGATCGATCTCGAGATCGAACTTGCGATAATAGTTGTAGTAATACTGACGTTTGCAGGTCGCAAATGAATCATACCTGCTGACTGACCAGCCAAGGATCGCCGTAAAATCGAATTTCCTGATCATGCGATGTCAGTATAATTCAGATTTCGGATTTTGGATTTGGGATTTCGGATATTCAAGAATCAAGATTCAAGAATCAAGATTCAAGAATCAAGATTCAAGAATCAAGATTCAAGAATCAAGATTCAAGAATCAAGATTCAAGAATCAAGATTCAAGAATCAAGACTCAGGAACCCGAGATATTCAAGATCAAAGTCCCAAGATCAAAGTCCCAAGATCAAAGTCCCAAGATCAAAGTCCCAAGATCAAAGTCCCAAGATCAAAGGCCCAAGATCAAAGGCCCAAGATCAAAGGCCCAAGATCAAAGGCCCAAGATCAAAAATCCAAGATCAAACGTCCAAGATCAAAGGTCAAAAAAATCAAAGTTCAAGCCCTCAAAACCCTTCAATCGCAGTTATCCATATTATAATGTCTTCGGCTATGTCACATTTGTACGAATCAATTCATTTCAAATCGCATGGACGTGCGACGACGAATGCGTCGAAGCCGGAAGTAATCGAACGATTGCGGTCGATCGTCGGAACGGAGAACGTGATCGTTGAACCGGATCGCGTTGAACCATACGGCGCCGACGCCGTCAAAGAGAAATTTCCGCCCGAGGCCGTTGTCTTCCCGGCGACGACGGCCGAAATGGTTGCGATCGTCAAACTTGCCAATGAGCACGATTTCCCGATCACGGCACGCGGCGGTGGCGTTGGATACACCGGCGGTGCGGTCCCGATCGAGGGCGGAATCGTCATCGGAACCGATAGCATGAACCGGATCATCGAGATCAATGCGGATGATCTGTACTGCGTTTGCCAGCCCGGAATCACGACGTTTGCGCTTCAACAGGAAGTTGAAAAGCACGGCGTTTTTTTTCCGCCCGATCCGGCTTCGTACAAAGATTCGTACATTGGCGGCAATATCGCCGAGAACGCCGGCGGAATGAGAACTCCTAAATATGGCAATACAAAGCGTTACGTCCTCGGGCTTGAGGTCGTGACGGCGACCGGCGAAGTCATCCGAACCGGCGGCAAGACGGAAAAGAACGTTGTCGGATTCGACCTCACGGGCCTTATGTGCGGGTCCGAGGGAATGCTCGGAATTATCACCGAAGCGACGCTCAAATTGCTCCCGATGACCGAAACGACTTCGACCGTCCGGGCATCGTTCCGATCGATGGAAGCGGCCTGCAAGGTTCTGACCAAGTTTACACCGGAAGGAATCCTGCCGATGGCGATGGAGGTCATCGACAAGTATTGCATCGAGGCGATTGAACAGAATTACGCTTTCGGGCTCTCTCCGGATGCGGCTGCGATCCTGCTTGTCGCCGTCGACGGATCGCGCGAGGAAGTCGAAAAACACGCCTCTCGGATCGAAAGCATCCTCGCGGAAAACGGCGGCTTTGAGGTGCTCCGGGCGTTGTCAAAGGACGATGAAGACCGGTTATGGGATGTCCGACGCGCGATTTCGCCGAGTTTGATGAAGTTCGGAACGCTGAAGATAAACGAAGACGTCGTCGTGCCGCGTTCAAAGGTACCCGAACTTGTCGCGCGGATCGAGCAGATCGGTAAACGCCACAATACGTTCGTCGCGAATTTCGGGCACGCCGGCGACGGCAATATCCATGTCAATTTCGTGCTCGACCGCGAAAATCCTGACGAGATCGCCCGCGCTCGGGAATGCGTCAAGGAAACATTCCAGCTTGCGGTCGAACTTGGCGGGACGATCAGCGGCGAACATGGAATCGGTTACGTCAAGGCTCCGTACATGGACTACGCGATCGATCATCCGACGCTCGAGGTGATGAAAGCGATCAAGACGGTCTTCGATCCGAAGGGAATCCTGAATCCGGGGAAGATGTTCGTTTGAACATCGAATGCCGTCCGGAACCCGGTTCAATCTTCAATTTCGAGTACTTCGGGTCTTTGATATTGGACTTGTGGCTTTCGATCAAGACTCACTATCCGGAACCAAAATTAATCCCGTCGAAACGATCGGTGCCCCGCGGGCTCGATTCGGTTTCGGTCAAGTCACGATTTCGGAAACGCCGAGGATCAATCGAATATCTTGGACGCAGCATTGATCCCGAATCCAAAATTATTATCGAATCTCTGACTCTGGACCGAACTTCGAAAACTGAAATTCGTATCAACTTTCTGAACGCGCATTGCATCAAAGGGCGCGAACAAGTGCTGAACTTGGATTTTTGGATAATGGAAGGAGATATAAGAATGTCGGAATTTGAACAGGAAGTTAAAAAGGCGGAACAGGAACTGAACCAAAGTCTGGTTCCGGTGACACCGCAGGAAGAAAGTTTCAACAAGTCGCTCGACGACGAGTTTTTGGGAGATTTGAAAATGCAGGCACAGGAATATCAGCAGAAGATTCAGGATGCGGCCGTCAAAGCGCGCGATTTCGCGAACGAGAAATTCACGCAGGCCGGCGACAAATTCAAGGAACTTTCGAACAAGGATCCGAAAGAGATCGTTGAGGAAGCGAAAGAATTTGCGCGTCAGAAACCTGGTCAGACAATTCTCATCTCAGCCGCTGTCGGGCTCGTGCTCGGACTGATTCTCCGCGGCGGACGAAAGTAATCCGCGGTTCAAAATCGGATGTTCTTTTCGTTAGAGTTACGCCTTCAGGCGTGAAGATCTTTCTTTCACGCCTGAAGGCGTAACTCTAACAGCTCTTTCATGCCTGGAGGCGTAACTCCAACAGCTCTTTCATGCCTGGAGGCGTAACTCCAACAGCTCTTTCATGCCTGGAGGCGTAACTCTAACACTTGACATCCCATTTATTGATTTGAGAAAGTTAGTAAGCACTCACTTACTGAGTATGGAGAACTATTGACGAATAATATTTTCAAATGCATGACGACCCGCATGGCGGGGGACGAACGTCGCGAACAGATCTGTCAGATCGCGATGCGATTGTTTGGCGAGAACGGATTTCGCGGGACGACGACAAAGGAGATCGCGCTCGCCGCCGGAGTTTCAGAGGCGACCGTTTTCAAGCATTTTTCGAACAAAGACGAGCTTTATGCCGCGATCCTCGATCATAAAGCCTGCGATCACGGTTTCGACAATCCGTTTGCGGAGATCGCCGACAAACTGACGGCAAAGGATGATTTCGGAGTTTTTTACGGAATGGCGCTTCACGCGCTTGACCATCATCAGGCCGATTCCGATTTTCTCCGGCTGATGATGTTTTCGGCGCTCGAAGGGCACGACCTGGCGCGCACCTTCTACGAGGGTTTTATCACCTACGTTTACGATTTTCTCGGCGGTTACATCCGCCAGCGGCAAGCCGACGGTGCATTTCGCGATACCGAGCCGCGAATCATCGTCCGCGCTTTTATCGGTATGTTCGTTCATCATTCGTTGAACAATCTGCTGTGGGACAAAGATCAGAAACTGCTTAAGATTTCGAACGAGGACGCCGCCCGCGAGTTTGCGACGATTTTACTTGAAGGCATCAGGAAATGAGCCCGCGCTGATACGGGCAATCGACAAAATACGCATTAATAAAGTGTAATCATGACTTTTCGAGCACTAACAGCAATCACGACAATCGCCATCTTCGCCGCCGCGTGCGGCTCGAAGACTTCGTCGAACACGGCAAACACGGCACCGAAAGAGAATATTCAGGTGACAACCGCGCCGGCGAAGATCGTTCAGATTCCGGCATATTTCGAAGCTACCGGAACACTTGCCGGAGACGCCGTTTCGGACGTTGCGCCGACGATCGCCGGCCGCATCGCCGCCGTCAATTTTGATATCGGAAGTTACGTCAACAAGGGCGACGTGCTCGTCAAACTCGACGATCGCGACGCTCAGATCAGACTCGATCAGGTGCAGGCTCAGGCCGACCAGGCGCGCAAAAACGTAACGACCGCCGAAGCAAACGTCGAGCAAGCGATCGCCGCGCTTCGCCAGGCTCAGATCCGACTCGGCGTTCGAGACGGCGAGACTTTTGAGATAAAGGACTTTTCGCAGGTCATTTCGGTGACGGCGCAGCTTGATCTCGCCGAAAAGGAACTCAAACGCGCCGAACGATTGTTGGCGACCGGAGATATTGCGAAGTCGATCTATGACCAGCGCAAATCGCAGCGCGATGCACTCGTCGGGCAACTTGCGGAAGCCCGTTCGAACGCGGCCGTCGCGATCCGCGCCATCAACTCGGCCGAAGCTGCCGTCAACACCGCGAAAACCAATGTCCGCAACGCCAACGCTGCGGTGGCGACGGCCGAAACGCAGGTCGATCTCGCCCGCAAGAATCTGGCTGACACCGCGATCGTCGCGCCGTTTTCGGGATATGTATCTGAAAAGTCTGCAGACGTCGGCGAATATCTTTCGCCGCAGGCTCCGAACACGAAGATCTGCTCGATCGTCCGGACCGCTGTGCTCCGACTGAAGATCGATGTTCCCGAACAATCGATCGGAAAGGTCGCCGTCGGGCAGGGCGTTTCGGCACAGGTGTCGGCATATCCGGACCGCAAATTTGCGGGCACCGTGGCGCGCATTCTCCCGAGCCTCAACGCCCAGTCACGTACGCTGACGGTCGAGGCCGAGGTCGAAAATGTCGGCGGATTGCTGAAACCTGGTCAATTCGCGACCGTCCGGATCACGCAGTCGAAACCGGAACCGGCGGTCATGGTGCCGGCATCGGCGATCAGGACCGACGGCGACACCAGCAAGATCTTCGTCATCAAGGACGGCGTCGCCGCCGAACGAATCGTCAAAACCGGCCTGCTTGAGAACGAGCTGATCGAGATCAAACAGGGTCTCAGCGAAAACGAGATCGTCGCGACCAGCAATCTCGAAAAACTCGGAGACGGCGTTATTGTAGGGCAATAATTCGGATCTGTGATTTCGGGTATTTGAATTCCGGGATCCGAGATCCAAGATCCAATATCGATTTATGCAGTGGTTAGCAGAAATTTGTGTCAAACGGCCGGTGTTCGCGACGATGCTGATTCTGTCGCTCGTTGTTGTCGGAGCGTTCTCGTTCTTTTCGCTCGGTGTCGATCTTTTTCCGAAAGTCGATTTTCCAACGCTGACGATCACGGTTATCAATCCCGGCGCATCGCCCGAAGAGATCGAAACGGAAATTACCGAGAAGGTCGAAGAAGCGGTCAACACGATCAGCGGGATCGACGAGCTCCGCTCGACGTCGATCGAGGGCGTGTCACAGGTATTCGTTCAGTTCCTGCTCGAAAAAGACATCGAAGCAGCCTTCAACGAAGTTCAGCAAAAGGTCCAGCTCGTCATCCCGCAATTGCCTGAAACGGCCGAAAAGCCGTCTGTCCAGAAACTCGATTCGGATGCCGCACCGGTGCTGCGTCTCGTTGTCTCGGCACCGCAGCCGCTGCGCGAGGTGACCGAGGTCGCGAAGCGTCAGATCAAGGAACGGATCGAATCGATCAGCGGTGTCGGCCAGGTTGTGATCATCGGTGGACGCGAACGGCAGATCAATGTCTGGGTCGATCCGGACAAACTTCGATCCTACAACGTCACGCCGGGCGAAGTGTCGGCCGGGCTTCGGTTCCAGAACATCGAGTTTCCGAGCGGACGGCTCGACGAAGGCGCGAGCGAAACCAGCGTCAGGACCATCGGAAAGGTTCGTACGCCCGAAGATTTTGACAACGTTATCGTTGCCACACGCGGCGGCTATCAGGTCAAACTTCGAGACTTGGGAACTGTTGAGGACGGCGCCGAAGAGCTCCGTTCACAGGCGCTGCTCGACGGCCAGCCGGCAGTGACGCTGATCGTCTCGAAGCAATCGGGACAAAACACGGTCAAAGTCGCGCACGAACTCAAGGCTCAGCTGAAAGAGATCGAAAAGACGCTGCCCGCGGGATTCAAGGTCGAGATCATCGGCGACAACTCGATCTTTATCGAGAATTCGCTGAGCGCGATCGAAGAGCATCTGATCGTCGGCGGCATCCTCGCGACGGTCGTCGTCTTTTTGTTCCTTTGGAATTTCCGCTCGACGATCATCTCGGCGATCGCGATTCCGACCTCGATCATCTCGACATTCGCGCTCATCTACGTCATGGGCTACACGCTCAATTCGATCACGATGCTGTCACTGACGCTGATGGTCGGAATCGTCATCGACGACGCGATCGTCGTCCTCGAAAACATCTACCGGTTCGTAGAAGAAAAAGGAATGCCGCCGTTTCAGGCCGCGATCGAAGGTACAAAAGAGATCGGCCTCGCGGTTCTTGCGACGACGCTTTCGCTGATGGCCGTTTTTGTTCCGATCGGATTCATGGCCGGAATTGTCGGCCGTTTCATGTCGTCGTTCGGATTGACGTCGGCATTTGCGATCGGTGTTTCGTTGATCGTTTCTTTCACGCTGACGCCGATGCTGGCGGCACGGCTGATCAAACCGGTCGCCGAAACCGAACCTGATGAAGCCGAGCCGTTGGTTGATCAGGTACGGCGCGACGAACACAAAAAGACGTCGAAGGACAGTTGGTTTTACAGCAAGATCGATCACGCGTACGCGGTGATGCTTGAGTTTTCAATGCGGCACCGGTGGATGATCGTCGTGCTTTCGATCCTTGTCGTCGTCAGCACGATTCCGCTTTTCATGTTCGTCGGAAAGAACTTCCTGCCGGTCGACGATCAATCGCAGTTTGAGGTCTCGATCCGCGTACCCGAGGGAAGTTCGCTTCAGGCGTCAACTGTTCTGATGGAACGGATCGCCGCCGACATCCGCAAACTCGAAGGCGTCAAACACACGCTCGTCACCGTCGGCGGCGGCCAACAGCAGGTCGTCAACGCGGGCACGATCTACGTCAAACTTTCGGACATCAAAGAACGCTCACGATCGCAGGAACAATTGATGTCGGTGACCCGCGATCTGATGGAAAACTATCCGCCGGAACTGCGGACCGCCGTGCAGCCGGTCGCCGCGTTTTCGGGCGGCGGCTTCCGGAACGCGAACGTCCAGTTTTTCATCGGCGGGCCGGATCTCAAGAAGCTCGACGAGATCTCGACTCAATTGCTGACAAAACTCCGAAACGTTCCGGACGCGGTCGACGTCGATTCGACGTTGATCAGCGGCAAACCAGAAGTCCGGCTTGAAGTCGACCGCGCACGCGCCGCCGATCTCGGGGTCAGGATCGGCGACGTTTCACAAGCGCTCAATATTCTTGTCGCCGGTACCGAAGCGACGACCTTCAACGCCGGAAACGATCAATACGACGTCGTCGTCCGTGCCAAGGGGGCGTTCCGCGACGATGTCGAAAGTCTCAAACGGCTAATCGTGCCGTCATCGAAGATCGGCTGGACAACGCTCGACACGGTCGTCAAATCATCGACCGGAACCGGCCCGAGCGGGATCGACCGCGTCAACCGCCAGCGTCAGGTGACGATCCTCGCCAACACGCGGCCGGGCGGATCGGCAACGTCGATCCAGACCGAACTGAACAAGGCGGTCGCCGAACTAAAGCTTCCCGAAGGATACAAATCGGGTTACGTCGGACAATCGAAAGAGCTCGGAAAAGCAGGGTTTTACTTTCTGATCGCGATCGTCCTCTCGTTCGTTTTCATGTACATCGTGCTCGCGGCGCAATTTGAATCGTTCATCCATCCGGTGACGATCCTCCTGACGCTGCCGCTGTCGGTCCCGTTCGGAATCGTCTCGATCCTGATCGCCGGGCAGACCGTCAATATCTTTTCCGGTCTCGGACTGCTGTTGCTTTTCGGCGTCGTTAAAAAGAACGCGATTCTGGTCATCGACCACACGAATCAACTGCGCGAAAAAGGAATGAACCGTCACGATGCGATCATGCGCGGCAATCGCGACCGGTTGCGTCCGATCCTGATGACGACGGTCGCGCTGGTTGCCGGAATGCTGCCGCTTGTCGTCTCAAGCGGGGCCGGCTCCGGTACGAACCGCTCGGTCGGCGTACTCGTCGTCGGCGGACAAACGCTTTGTCTGTTGCTTACGCTGCTTGCGGTCCCGGTCTTTTATTCGATCTTTGACGATCTCGCAAGATTGCGGATCTTCAAGCGCATCAACGATTTGCTTTCGGGCATTTTCGGCGGAGCACGGCGCCGCGCACAGGCCGGTGTCAGTTCGCTGTTTGGGAAAAACTGATGTTTGATCGCGAAGCCGCAAATCTGTTTGCCGCCGATTGGATCGATGCCTGGAATTCGCATGATCTTGAGCGGATTCTCGGGCATTATTCCGACGATTTCGAAATGTGCTCGCCGCTGATCGTCGAGCGGATGGGAATCGAAGCGGGAATGCTTAAGGGCAAAGGCGCCGTGCGTGATTATTGGAAAATCGGGCTCGACGTCGGAAATCTCCGTTTCGAATTGAAAGATGTCTTGATCGGCGCCGCCGGTCTGACGCTTTTTTACACGAACCACCGCGGTCAAGCGGTGGCCGAAACGCTGATTTTCGGGGCCGGCGGCAAAATTGAAAGCGGCAACGCGCATTATCGAAATGACGACGGAATACTCAAAAAACGACAAGCCGGGCGTGATCGCGCCGCCGCCGCTGATCTTTGCCGCCGGGATTCTAGCCGGCGCCGCGGTCGGCCGCGTCGTTCCGGCGCCGATGATGCCGTTCAACGCCGCCGTCGTGCTCGGCGCGCTGCTGATCCTTTTTGGCTTCGGCGTGATCTTCGTCGCCTGGCGTCAGATGGTTGCGGCGAAAACGAATATCGAACCTTGGCGACCGACGACGGCGATCATCGATTCGGGCTTGTACGCCGTCAGCCGAAATCCGATTTACGTCGCAATGGTCGAGGTCTACCTCGGACTCAGCCTGATCGCGAATTCGGTCTGGTGTCTGGTGTTTTTGCCGGTCGTGATGGCAGTCATTCATTACGGCGTCGTGCTTCGGGAAGAGCGATATCTCGAAGCGAAATTCGGTGACGAATACCGCGACTATATGAGCCGCGTCAAGCGTTGGATGTGACAGTTATGAACAAGGAGATCAGAACCGAAATCGAAATCGACGCGCCGGCATCGCGCGTCTGGGCAGTGCTCACGGACATTGACGGCTTTCAGCGCTGGAATCCGTTCGTGACCCGCGTGAGCGGCGATTTGCGCGTTGGCAACACGCTTCGGATCGAGGTTCATATTCCGGGCGGCAGCAACATGAAGTTCGCGCCGACGGTACTGGCGGCTGATCCGGACCGCGAACTCCGGTGGGTCGGCAGCCTGCCGTTCGGAGCTTTTCGCGGCGAACATTTCTATCTTATCGAACCGATTTCCGAAGATCGCGTCCGATTCGTTCACGGCGAGCATTTTTCGGGATGGGCCGTCGGACTCATCTGGCGGATTCAGGGCGCGAAGATCGAAGCCAGCTACCGGTTGATGAATGAAGCGATCAAAACGGAGGCCGAGAAATGCTGAGTGTGAAGATCGCATTGCTCGCGTCGGGCGTTTTTCTCCTCACCGGAATGATCACCGGTGTCTGGAAATGGTCGAAGATCATGGCTTCGCCCGAACACAAGGCGCCGGCTTACGTCAATCTCGCACATCTTGCATCGTTTTTTTATTCATTCGCAAGTCTTGTGATTGCACAGCTTGCAGAGTTTTCGCCGTATTCGGACGCGGTCCAGATCGCGGTCGTGGTAATCCCGATCATCTTCTTTGTCGGAACCGTCGCGACGTACATCGCCGAAGGTTTCAGAAACCGCACCGAGAACATGTTTTCGGAAAGGACTTTTGTCACGACGACTTTCATGTACGTCCTGATCGCCGGTGAGATCGGCAGCTTTCTGCTGATCCTCGGCGGATTTGTTTATACGCAATTTTTCAACGGATAACGCCGCTAAAGCGTTTCCCGACCAATGTTATGAAGTGGTTTTCTTACATTTTCCTAGTCTTTGCGGCGATCGCCGTGCCGGCGCAGACGCCTTCGCCGACGCCGGTCGGCGACGTTCAGAACGTCGCGCCCGAAAAACTCGACGGCGTTCCGCAGATCGCTCCGAATTACAGGCAGGATGATCGGACGCTTCCGGATCTCGGTCGCGTCGGCGTTGATATGCTGAGGCAGCGGCCGATGACGGTCAGGGAAGCGATCGCGCTGGCGCTTGAGAACAACAAGGATATCGAGGTGTCACGTCAAAACGTTCGCGCGGCAGAGTTCGATCTGCGCGGCGCGACCGGCGCGTTCGAGCCGCGGCTCACCGGCCAAACATATTTTGAGCGATCAAAGACACCGAACGTTTCGATCTTTTCGACAAACGCGACGACCGACAACACGTCGCTGGTCGGTAACGTCGGTATCGGCGGACTGATCCGCGGGGCCGGAACATCCTATTCGGCAAGCGTTTCGACCCAACAGGTGACGACCAACAATCCGATCTCGATACTGAGTCCGCAAAACAACACCTCATTCAGCCTGTCGGTCACACAACCGCTGTTTCGGGGCCGCGGTTTTGATTCGACGCGCCGCGTGATCGAGATCGCAAAGCGGAATCTGAGCCTTACCGACACGCAGTTCAGACAGCGGTCGATCGATATCATCACCAACGTCCAGCGCGCTTATTGGGATCTCGTCTTCGCGCTCCGCAACCTGCAGGTGCATCGCGATGGCGTCCGTGACGCGAAGGATCAACTGGCGCACAGCAAGCGCCTTGTCGAAGAAGGCCAACTCGCGCCGATCGACATCGTCGCCGCCGAAACACAGGTCGCAAACATCGAACAAGGTGTCTATGAAGCGCTCGAGGTCGTCGGCCGCGCCGAGAACGCGCTCAAATTCCTGATCGCGAAGACAAAGGATGATTCGGTTTGGGCCGAGGCGCTGCTTCCGACCGATCCGGTCGATCTCGACGCGCCGCGAACGACGCTCACCGAGGCGCTCAGTTCGGCGTTTGAGAATCGCCCCGAGGTCGAACTGAACAATGTCCAGCGCGACATCAACGCCATCGACCAGAAGTACTACCGCGATCAGATCAAGCCCCAGATCGACCTCACGGCGAGCTACACGGCGGCCGGTGTCGGCGGCAAGCAGAACTCGAATTTCCAGCCGTTCTTTCCGTCGCAGTGCGATTCGAATCCGTCATCAGACGCGTGTCTTGAACAGATCGCGAGGCTGAACGCGCTAACCGGAAGCTCGGCGACGGACGTTTTTCTGAATCGGTATCCGACGTTCCGGGTCGGCGTCACGATCAATCTTCCGCTCGGAAACCGCACTGCCGAAGCCAGTCTCGGGCGGTCGCTGGTTGCCGGCGAGCAGATTACGACGCAGCGTGAACAGATCGAACAGGGAATTCAGGTTGATGTCCGCAACGCGCTGCAGTCGATCCGCACGGCAGAGGCGAGACTTCGGGCGGCGGCGATCTCGCGCGACAACTCGCAAAAACAGTATGAGTCGGAACAGCGAAAGCTCGACGCGGACCAGTCGGACATCTACAAGGTCCTTGAGCGTCAGACCGCGCTGATGATCGCCCGCAGTTCAGAGTTGAGGGCACAGACCGAACTAAACAAGGCGATCGCCGAACTTCAGCGCGCGACGGGAAATTCGCTCAAGGCGAACGATGTCGCCACGCGGCTCGGGAAATAGTTGCCGGCAGTTGAAATTAGGTCGGATAAGGAATAAAGTTTCGGCATCAACTTTTGGAGGCAATATGTTTCGAAAACTAACCTTGAAGATAATGATCGTCGCCCTGATCGGTATGATGACGGTTACCGACTCGTTCGCGCAGACGCGCATTCGCTTTGCCCGCGGCCGGAGCTCGGCGACGGTCACCGGATCGCTGGCGGCCGGCGCGACGCGCGGATTCGTGCTCGGCGCGCGTGCCGGACAAACGCTGACGGCAACGCTCAGCTGCGGTAACGGCAAATGCGATTTTACGCAGGGCGATCTGCATGACACGCAATACTCGCACTATGTTGAATCGAACGGCGATGTTTACATCAGCATCGACAACCACGGCAGTCGCGGAACGAATTTTACGATGACAGTTTCGATCCAGTGATTTCGGATTGAAGCCTGGGCAGATCAGTCTACGCAAAAGAGCTTTTGCGGCTCTTGCGGATATGTCCGAATAACTTCGGCGCGGCTCGAACAGAATCGGGCCGCGCCGATCAGTTTACGTCGACCCGCAGGCCGTCGACGGCTTCGATCACCTCGTCTCCGACTGTCTCCGCAAAATCGACCTCGTCCCATTCCGGATAAAAATGCGTCAGCATCGCCAGCTTTGCTCGCGATTTGCGGATCAGATACTTTGCCTCGGCAAGTTCGAGGTGAGATTCGACCGGTTTGTCGCGGACAAACGAACATTCAAGAACGAGAAGATCGACGTCGCGGGTAAAAGCCGCGAGCGGCTCCGAGAATCCGGTGTCAGAGCTAAAGGCGATTGTCGATCGGCCGTCATTGACGAGAATCGCGAGACTTTCATCGGTATGCGGCGTCTTGTATCCGACGCCCTCAACGCCCGGAAGAAACTCGAAATCTTCAAGTGCCTCAACCTCCGTAACAAGCACCGGAAACGGTTGCGCGAGAAGCCGGTAATTCGCGCTGTCGCTGACGTTTGCGATCAGATTGCTCAGCCCCGGCGGACCGAAGATTCGGAGCGGTTTTGTCCGCGATTGGGTTTCGGGAGCGTATTTGAGGCCAAACAGCAGCGGAAATAGTCCGCCGACGTGATCCAGATGAAAATGCGAGATCCAGATCGCGTCGAGATTCGCCCAATCAAGATTCTCTTCCGCCATGCGGCTCATCGCCGTCGGCGCGCAATCGAGCAGAATCGAACCGGCATCGGTTTCAACCCAATACGCGGAACTTGTCCGATCTTTGTGCGGAACCGAGCTACCGGAACCGAGGACGGTGAGTTTCATTTGGGCAAAATCGGGACAGATTCAAAAGTCAAAATTCAAGAATCAAGAGTTACGATCTTCAAAAATCAAGATTCAATATTCAAAAGATTCGAGAAGCTCCAGACTTGATTCTTGAATCTCAAATCTTGACTCTTGAATCTTGATTTTTGAATCTTAAACGCCTTGTCAAAAGATCCGATACGCCTTTCCGTTCCACAGAACGACGACGGTTCCGCCGAGCGATTCGGCGATCGATCTCAAGCCCGCGTCGAGCGCTTTGTAATCGTCGCTTCCGCGCTTGACCGATGTCTGCGGCTGAGACCCGTACGCCGCATCGAACCAAACGCCGCCAACCTTCTTGAATGACTTGCCGCCGACCGAGCGTGAGTCCGCAACCTTCTTCTTTGACGGCGAACGCGGTTTGGAAAGGCGTTCTTCGTCGGCATTTTCTTGCACTTCTGCAGTCTCTTGCTCGCGTTTCGCCGGTTCGGCATCGGTGACCGGCTTGCCGGGAGTCGCCGCCGGTGCAACCTGTCCGACGGTTCCGGGCGCGTCGGAGGATTGTTTCATCTCCTGATCGCGTCGGGCTGAATTCACATTCGTGTTGCCGTAACCGTCGTCAGATTCCACGACCTTTGAATCGTTCGGACTGTCCTTGAACACATCGTCCGTAACCGGTCGCGGGCCGGGCCCGCCGACTGTTGGCGGACCGCTGGTTGCCGGCGCTGAATTTGCCGTATTTGTTGGAGCCGAAGAGGCGTTTGAGGTCGAATTCGACATTGTGTTCGAAACGGCAGCCGTGTTCGCGACGGGGTTCACGACCGAATTCGCCGTCGATGCCTTTTCGAAGGTCTGGGAAATCTCGCCGACCTGCCCGGACCTTAAGAAAACAAAAACCAATGCCCCGGCGAAAAGCACAACCATGCCGCCGAGCGCGTACGAAAGCGCGGGGAATTTGAAAAGCGCCGAATACCACGGCGCGCGCGGGATCTCGGCAAGCGGCTGCGCGACGGGCGACTCGACCGGCAAATCGACCGAGATCGCCGCCGTCGCCAGAATTCGGCGACAGCGTGAACACTCGGCCAGATGAGCTGTAAAAGCCTGCCGCGATTGTGCCGGCAAGACGTTCTCGACAAACGCCGCGATCTCGTCGGCGTCAAGATGCGCGCCGCCGGCGGTCGGCGGATCGTTTCCGCGCGACTTCCGCAACAGGGCATCTATTTCTTTGTCGAATTCAAGTTCCATTTCCAATGTGTCCCGGCTGAAATTCCGGCAATCTCTGAACGCACGGCTATATCAAATCTTGCATCGCGATTGCGATCAGGATCAACGCAAACAGGCGTTCGACGCTGATTCCTAGTTTCGACGCCGTATCCGAAACATGTTTCGTCACTTCCTCGCGCGTCCAACCGTGCTGATCGCAAAGCGCCTTTTCGGCAGACTTTCGGATCAGCGACTGGATGCGCACGATCTTGCGGCTCGCCGTCGCCTCGTGATATCCGAAAATCGCGCCGATCTCTTTCAACTTCAGATCGTCAAAATAGTAGAGCTTCATGATCAGCCGATCTTCGGACTCAAGTTCTTCAATCGCCGAACGCAACGCATCGGCAACATCGCGCTGCATCGATTTGTCCTCGAGAATCGATTCCGGATCGATCGCATTGCCGCCCAATTCCGCCGACTCCGCCGCCAGATTTTCAAACTCGCGATCTTCTTCGATCTGAACGAAGCGCGAGATCTTGCGGAACTGATCAACCGCCAATTGGGCAACAACCGCCCGCAGCCAGCCGCCGAGACTTCCGCGTCCCGAGTAATAAGCGAGCTTGCTTTTTCCTTCACGAAGGCCGTAAAGCTCGGCCCAAATCGAACTTGCAAGATCCTCGGCGTCTTCGGAATTTGCCGAGATCTTTCGCGCCGCCGACTTGACCGTCGAATCGAAACCGGAAACCAATTCATCCCAGGCTTCGGCGTCGCCGCGCTCGCAAGCCAGCACGAGACATAGATCGTCGGCACGGAGTTCGTCGAGAAAAGCCCGGATCTCCGAGTTTCCGGCATTTGCCCCGTCGCGCATCAGAAATTTCCCGACCGCCTTTGTGATCCGCGGCTTGAGATCGGCTGGTCCGAGTCCGCGCGGGTTCGCCGCACGCGCGCAAACGCGTCCCAGCGCCTCGTCAATAATCTTTTCAACGGCCGGAGTCATTCTCGTCAGCAGTTTACCAAAAGACGGTTGGATTTCTGATTTTACAACGAGGGTTTGCTGAATTTTTCAGCAATCGGGGCACCTATCAAGCTGAGGCCGCAAATCAGGCAGGCCCAGCGTTGGCTTTGCCACTGATGAAATTCGGGCGACTGCATGATCCGGAAGTGAGCGGATCCAACTAACGGATGAAGTTGCAAAACACTGTTTTATGGACTCGATCCAAGAATGTGTTTCGCGTATTTTGCGTCGTTCGCGGGCAGAGTTCCGGCGGACACCGAATCTAGTTCAGATTCTTCCGCAGAAACGTCACGATCTTGTAGCCGTCAAGATAGACCCACGGTTTTTCGCCGAGCGTGTAATGGCCGCACGGAAGCGCGGTTCGGTTGTGCCGGATTCCGTTTTCGCGAAGCAATGCGAGAGTTTGCCGCGAAAGCTCGATCGGGAAACTGAGGTCATAAAGCGTGTAAATGTAACTTTGCGGCCGCCACGGCTGACCGCCGAGTTTGGCCATATAGCCGGCGGGCGAGATCGGCAGCCAGTACTTTCTGAGATCCTCAAGTTCAACCTGTTTGTGAATGCTTTCCTTGACGTGATAAGTCGAAAGCCCTTTCCAGACGACGTCGGCGAAATAGCTCGAAACGTGGTTGAAAACGGCCGCCTCAATATCCCGATCATGGACGAAGCTCAGAAACCCGACACACGATCCGATGCTTGTCCCGACGAGTCCGACTTTTTCATAGCCCCTTTGCTTGAGCCATCGCACGGCGGCGCGCGTATCGAGAACTGCCTGCCGTACTGACTGGATCGTCATTCCCACGTTCGGCGCGACCAGATAGTCCGCACGCTCAAGCGGCGGCGGCATACGTTCTTCGTGATACGGCATCGTGAGTCTCAGCGCCGAAACGCCGACTTTGCGGAAAACCTTGCAGAGATCGTGGTATGTTCCGGCCTTCGCGTTCCAATGCGGAAGAATGACGACCGCTTTTTTCCGATGTTTTTCGTGCGGGAAATAGTGCGCCCGAACAATGTTGTTTTCCGAAAACGGCGTCGCCAACGCCGATTGCCAACTGATGCGCTGATGTCCTGCCGATGACCGGTCGGCATCCTCGAAATCGATCTTTTCTGGTAATGCGAAAAATGAATCGCTGTCGTCGATCGCGCGTTTCGAATAGTCAGCAAAATATGACGCCGGATCCGCCACGTTCTGATCGGTCACGAATTCCGTCCCCCAATCGAACGGCCGCACAACGCGATTGTCATTGATTGCGACGAAATGCCGTTCGCGTGCATGCATGTAACGTCTGAGCATTACCGTAGATGTTAGGAAATGGCCATCCGAATGGCAAATGCAGAAACCCGCACGAAGTAAGGGGTGAATGCTCGCAGGAGCGAGCAGAGCGGGAGAATGAGACCGTTGGGTCAGGCTTCATGACCCGATGCGCCCGATCGCTCTCGCGATCACGCCCCCTTACTGCGTGCGGGGTTCCGCATTAGTTGATGAACTTTCTCGGCTCTTGGCTTTTGGGTTGCGTCAAAATCGCAACTATGCGAAATATCTGCTTGATCCTGACGCTTCTTATAATATTGACAGCCGGTCCTGCCGGCAGTTTTGCCCAGGGGACTTTCACCAGATTCACCGACATTCCGTACGTTCCGGGCGCAGGAGCCTCGCAAACGTTGGATCTTTACATCCCCGACGGCATGACCGAACGAACGCCGCTCATTATCTGGATCCACGGCGGCGGTTGGCTGGGCGGTGACAAGGCGCTCAACCAAAACGGACATCAACTGAGATATGCACGGCGCGGCTATGCCGTCGCGAGTATCAACTACAGGCTTAGCGGCGAGGCGATTTTTCCCGCGCAGATACACGATTCAAAGGCCGCGATCCGTTGGCTGCGGGCAAATGCTTCGACCTACAATCTCGATCCCGCGCGGTTCGGCGTATGGGGAAGTTCCGCGGGCGGTCACCTTGCCGCACTGGTTGGGACCTCGGCTGAAAATGCTGATCTCGAGGGCAATATCGGTGGAAACACAAACCGCAGCAGCCGCGTTCAGGCGGTTGCGGATTGGTACGGGCCAACCAACTTCCTGCTTATGGACACGCAACTCAAGTCACAACCCGGATGCGGAAGCGGAAACCACGACGACGCCGATTCGGCGGAATCAAGATTGGTCGGGTGCCCGATCCAGTCATGCCCGGCAGCCGTCCAAAGGGCAAATCCGATGACCTACCTGACCGCCGACGATCCGCCGTTCTTTATCCAGCACGGCACCGCGGACTGTACGGTGCCGACCGGCCAGAGCCAGATCTTTTTCGATCTTCTGACGGGCGCCGGACACGATGCGTCGTACGTTCCGATCGTTTCCGCGGGTCATGGCGGCCCGCTGTTCGTGACCGAAACGAACCTCGTTCTGATGGATCAATTCTGGGAGACGAAGCTTCGGCAAAGAGCCAGTCCGCTGATCGAATCCGTCACGATTCGCCGGAAGGGGATCACTGCTGATTCGTTCATGCCGGGATCGCTTGCGGCACTTTATCGCGTCAACCTTATCGGACCGAACATCGGGCCGGACTCGAAGGTGCTGATCAACGGAGTCGAGCGCGGCGCTTCGACCGTTCCCGGCGGACTCGAAGTCGTCGGTTTTCCGGGTCGACTTCCGCCGTCCGGAACCGTCACGGTACAGATCGTCGGCGCTTCGGGGACCTATTCGAACCTGATCAGTATCCCGATATCGGCAGGTTGATCGGTGACCGCTTCGAAAACGGCGGTCAGAGTCCGCCGAAAATTCCAATGCTTGCCGGTATGCATCTGCCCGGCCTTCGCGGCGGGGTGCGTTCAAGCCCGACCGTCAATAATCGGACTTTTTTGAGTTACAACCGCAATCTGACAAGAAGATCCGGGGGCAAATTCGCAATGATTATAATTGCACACGATATTGATCAGCATCACTAACATCTGTGATGGGTCGATGCGGTTTTCACTCGGCTTATTGGCCATCCGGGTCACGACTGAAGGCGTAACTCTCACGCAGACTTTGACGGTGACTCAAACGAACGTTCCGATATCCAAAATCGATTTTCAAGAAATTCAGCCCGGATCGGTCGGTTTTGATGTAGAATTCGGAATTATGAAGATCGACAAGTTTCTGGTTCCCGAGGGGAAAAAGTTCAGGATCAAAAAGCACAAGCCGGATTACACCGGCGGGCTCGATCAGGCCAGGGCTGAAAAGATGCTGCAAAAGAACATCGCCAAGATGGCGGAGCTTCAGGACGTTCTTTATGCACAAAACGTTCACGCCCTGCTCATTGTTTTTCAGGCGATGGATGCGGCCGGGAAGGACGGCGCGATCCGCAACGTGATGTCCGGGCTCAATCCGCAGGGATGTCATGTTGTAGCGTTCAAACAGCCGTCGTCTGAAGAGCTCGATCACGATTTTCTGTGGCGGTGCGCGAAGGCGCTGCCTGAGCGCGGCCGGATCGGGATCTTCAATCGATCGCATTACGAAGAAGTTCTGGTCGTTCGCGTTCACCCGCAAATTCTCGAAGGACAGCAGTTGCCGGAAAAAGCAAAGGGCCGCGGCGTCTGGAAATCGCGGTTCCGCCAGATCCGGAATTTCGAGGATCATTTGTCCGAGAACGGAATTCACGTGATCAAGTTCTTTCTGAATGTTTCACGAGACGAGCAGAAGAAGCGGTTTCTCGACCGGATCGCCGAACCCGAAAAGAATTGGAAATTTTCCGCCGGCGACGTCAAGGAACGCGCATTTTGGGATGATTATATGACGGCGTACGAAGACGCGATCGGCGCGACGTCGACCGAAAAATCGCCGTGGTTTGTGGTTCCGGCGGACAACAAGTGGTTTACGCGCCTTGCGATCTCGGAAGTCATCGTCAAAAAGCTCGAATCACTCAAACTCAAGTACCCGGAGCTTTCAGCGGAAGCGATGGCCGAACTTCAGGAAGCGAAGGCGCAGTTGGAAGCTGAAGAGTAAGTGAGATCGGATGTCAGGAACCGCGACCAAACAAGAGCCGAATCCCGGAATCGTATGCACGATTCCATGCAATCTCTGCGGATCCATGGACGTCCGTAGTATCGGTACGCTTGATCGTGACGCAAAGCCGCTTCGTTCGGTGATCTGCACGAAATGCGGATTGTCGTGGACCGACCCGCGTCAGAACGAAGACGAGATAAGGCGCTATTACTCGAAAGATTACCGCCTCGACTACAAGGGAACTTACATTCCGAAACGCAAGCACGTGCTTCGGGCAGGAATCGTCGCCCGCCATCGGTTCGATTTTGTCCGTGAATTCGTCAAACCGGGCGACCGCGTTTTGGATGTCGGTTCGGGTGGCGGTGAGTTCGTTTTTCTGATGCGCCGACTTGGTTTTGATGCGTCGGGAATTGAACCGAACAAGGGTTACGCGACGTATGCGCGCGAGTGTCTCGGGCTTCCGATCGAGATCGATTTTGTCCAACGCGTTGAATTACCGGTCGATAGCTACGACGTCATAACGCTTCACCATGTGCTCGAACATCTCGACAACCCGTTCGAGGCACTCAGCAAGATCCGGCGGGCGGTCAACGACGAAGGGATCGTTGTCATCGACGTACCGAATATTGAGGGTGTTTGTTTTTCCCCGGCTCACAGATTTCATGCTGCGCATCTTTATAACTTCAACCGGGAGAACCTTGAAATGCTGGGGCGCAAAGCGGGATTTTCGGTTGTCCGTTCGGAATTGTCCGACGACGGTGGCGTAATTGCCATTATTTTTCGAAAATCAACGCCTGAATCCGGGCTTTCCGGCGAGGTTCCGGGCAATTTCGACCGTATCGCCGAAATCGTCGGAAATCATACCAGAATCGCGCATTTCCTTTCGCCATGGCCGTATCGCCGCCCATTGGGCAGGTTGCGGTCGTACCTCACTCAGATCGCGAGAACATCTGATCGGGGCGACGGCAAACAGATTCTAGAAAAGTTGTTCGACGGGCTTTGATGCGCAACTGCATAGATCCGATTGCGGGCTTGTTTCGCGCATGGCTCCCCGCTGATTTATCCAGTAGGCTCAGCTTCAGAGAATTGCGATCTCGGCGCGCTGACGAGCTTCGTCAAGGAACTGCTCGATATTCTCAGCAACCCGCAGTTCCGACAATATCTCATTTATTTCCAAGAGTTTATTCTGGAACGTGGGAATCAACAGCCCCGGATATCGGCGTCGGAAATCCGGAGCGAACGTCTCATCGTAATACCGCCTCGTGTCGTCGTTTGTGATCACGACAAAGGAACGGAACCGAAAATCGAGATACCGTTCGATCTTTACGCGTTCTTCCATCATCCGCTCAAAATTGTCGTCCTTGACCGATTCGAATCCGACCAATCTGAGCCGCTTTTCGAACTCCGCCGTTGACGGAAACGTCTCGAGAATACGATTGATCTCACGCGCAATCTGTTCTTCGGTCGGCGGCGAACTCGGTAGCCTTTTCGCCTCGATCGCGATCAGTCGCTGGTTTATGACGATCTCAAGCGCGCGGTTGAGATCCTCGGGAGACGGCGGGTCGATCGGGATTTTCGGCTGCATCGCGAGCGTCCAGAGAAGATCCGAATAGGTGATCAATTCGGTCGATCCGGTGCCGTCATCGACCGTCGCGACCGTCTTATTCGCAGAAATCAGCTGTTAAAACCGTTGACAAAATGTTCAAAATCCTTTTTAATTTAGTAGGAAGTTTTTCCTCGCTTCTCAGTTCTTAACCGAACTCACCTCTCAGATGATCAAATCCTTCGATGGTTTGTCAGACCGGAAAAAAAAATGTTGACCCCTAAGACCGTAAAACGACAGCCGAGATCTTTCTCTGTCAATCAGAACGTGGCTGACTCGTCGGCAGACTTGAAGTTTGTGACCGAGCTCGGCCGCAGTCTGCTCTTCACGGTACATCCGAAAAAAGTCGCGACGCGTGTTGCCGAAGCGATACAGGCGGAGACCGGGGCCGACGTGTGCGCAGTGATCGTTGAACTCGAACAGATCGGTCTTGTCAGTTCAACCGTGTCGGTTAACGGCCAAGAGTCCGATCAGGATTGGATTGACAAATGCCGGTTCCGGGACTGGCGCGATCTGTTGCCGCCGCAAGTCTCGTATCTGTCGGAATCGGACTTTTTGCTGGCCGAAGGGCTTCATGCGGTTGAATATGTTTCACCGCTTCACATCAACGGCGAAATCAAGGGCGCGATCGTCTGCGGGTTCGTCGATCGTGCCGATTGTACTGAGCGAACAAAGCGACTGATCGACGCCGCGACACAAATCGCCGCAATGAGCATCAACCTCTCGGCGCATTATGAGAGCACGATCAATGATTCGATAAACCGCGCCAAAGAGGAACACCGGAAGTTCACCGAGGCCGTGCTCGATGCGCTGCCGGTTTCGATCTATGTCATCGATCGAGATTACCGAATAGTCAGTTGGAACCGTCATCGCGAAATCGGAAATCAGGGAATGCCGCGGGCGACGGTTATCGGCCGCAACGTCTTTCAGGTTTTCGCAAAATATCCGCAGGGCAAACTGAAACAGGAATTTGAGCGCGCCTTTGAAACCGGACGGATCGAACGGATCGAGCAACAGACCGTTGCCGATAATGGTTCGACGCAGCATTGGATGGTCAGCAAGATCCCGATGCGCGACACGGCAACCGGTGAAGTAACCCATGTCATCACCGTCGGCGAAGACGTGACGATGCGCGTCGAGGCGATTCATGCCGCCGGACGTGCCGAGAAACTCGCCGCCGTTGGCCGGCTCGCGGCCGGTGTCGTCCATGAAATAAACAATCCGCTGGCGACAATCTCAGCCTGTGCTGAATCGCTCGAATCACGCGTCCACGACGGCGAATTCGGGGTCAGCCCGGAGATCGAGGATTTGCGCGAGTATCTCGGGTTGATCCGCAGCGAAGCTTTCCGATGCAAAGCGATCACCAACGGACTGCTCGACTTCAGCCGTGTCCGTTCAGGAAACCGGCTGCCGATCGACGTTGCCGATCTTCTCCGGTCGTCGGCAAATCTCGTCTCTCATCAAAAGCGTGGCAATAATATCGATTTCAAGTTCGAGGTCGCCGACGATCTTCCGCCGGTCAACGCCGATGGCGGACAGATCCAACAGGCGATCATTGCGCTCGCAACGAATGCCATCGACGCCATGCCGAACGGCGGAACGCTGACATTCCGGGCGATTGCGAGCAACGAACAGCGTGTGACGATCGAGATCCAGGATACGGGCGTCGGAATTCCGTCCGAAAACATGTCAAAGGTGTTCGAGCCGTTTTTTACGACGAAAGAGGTCGGCAAGGGAACCGGGCTCGGTCTCGCGGTTTGCTACGGCATCATAACCGAACACGGCGGTCGACTCAGCGTCCGCTCGAATCTTGGCGTCGGAACGACATTTACCATCTTCCTCCCGAACAGATCCTGATCCAGGAACGATCCTCAATCGACCGGATTTTCAGGCGAAAGAAAATACTATGGCAAAACTCTTGGTAGTTGACGACGAAAGCAATTTGCGGCTGGTAGTCCAGAAAGAAATGAGTCGGCAGGGGCACGAAGTAGAAACGGCGCCGGACGGCGAATCTGCGTGGGAATCGCTTGAGCATGAAGATTTTGACGTTCTGCTGTGCGACATCAACATGCCGCGGCTCGACGGCATCGGTTTGCTTCGCCGGCTTCGCGAAAAGTCGCAGAATCCTCCGGAAGTGATCATGCTCACCGGTCAGGCGACGGTCGAATCGGCGATCGAAGCGATGAAACTCGGTGCCTATGATTATCTGACCAAGCCGTATCGGATCACTGAGCTATCGGCGCTCGTCCAGCAAGCGGCTGAAAAGCAGAAACTGAAGATCGACAATCAGCGGCTGAGGGCGCAGATTGAACGGACGACCAATAAGAACATGCCCGAGATGGTCGCCGAATCGCAGCAGATGAAGGAAGTTCTGCGGCTTGTTCAGCGCGTTGCCCCGACCGACACCTCGGTCTTGATCACCGGCGAATCCGGCGTCGGGAAAGAACTTGTGGCACAGGCGCTCCACCGGCTCGGCCGCCGAAAGGACCGGACGTTTGTCGATCTGAACTGCGCGGCGCTTCAGGACAATCTGCTCGAATCGGAATTGTTCGGACATGAGGCCGGAGCATTTTCGGGCGCCCGCGGCCGGAAACTCGGGCTGTTTGAGATCGCCGACGGCGGCACGATCTTTCTCGACGAAGTAATGGAAATGCCGATGCAGCTTCAGTCAAAGTTGCTTCGCGCACTCGAAACACGTTCATTTTTCCGCGTCGGCGGCGTCAAAAAGGTCGAGGTCGACGTCCGGCTGATCGCGGCGACGAACCGAAGCACGAAACAATCGGTCGCCGATGGTGTTTTCCGCGCCGACCTTTTGTACCGGATCAACAGTTTCGAGATCAATATTCCTCCGCTTCGCGAACGCCGGGAAGATATTGAACCGCTCGCCAACCACATCCTTCAGAAGATTGCCGGTCCGAACGCACCGGAACTGGCGCCGCAGGCGATCGACGCGATCGTCAATTACAACTGGTCGGGAAATGTCCGACAGCTCAAGAACTGTCTCGAACGCGCCGTCCTGTTTTCAGAAAACGGAAAGATCACGATCAAAGACCTGCCGGCGGAAGTCGTCAGCCGGGTTGCCGAGCCGAGCGTTTCAGTTGTTTACAACGAGCCGAATGAACATTCGGTGAATTCGTTCCAGAACTCGCCGTCGAATCTGCGTGACGTCGAGCGCCAGCAGATTCTCGGAGCGCTTGAAAAGACCGGATGGCATCGCGGAAAGACCGCCGAGTTGCTCGGTATCTCGCCGTCGACGCTTTATCGCCGGCTGCGCGAATATGATCTCGACGTTTAGACGCTATGGGAGCCTGATTCAATGAATTCTGATGCAGTAGATTCGAAGATCAATGTCAAGGCCATTATTCTGGTCGTGATCGTCCTTGTCCTGACCGCCGTTTCAGCATATCCGCAGCGGAGTTTCGAAGGAAAAGTGATCGAAGTCATCGACGGAAAAACCTTCGTCATGCAGGTTCCGAACGCGAAGATAACCGCCGTTCTGCAGTATGTCGAGGTGCCTGAGCCGGACCAGCCGATGTCACAGATGGTCAAAGATCACCTGTCGGCGATGATCCTCAATCAGCTCGTCGAGTTCAAACCGCTCGGGTTCAACACTGAGAGAACGATCGGAAAGCTGACGCTCAAGGGTGTCGATGTCGGTCAGCAACTGCTCCGCGACGGCGCGGCGTGGCATTCCGTCAACGAGAAAGCCGGACAGCCGGCGTTCGAGCGCGGTCTGTATGAGCAGAATGAGGCGCAGGCAAAGGCTGAAAAACTTGGGGTTTGGGGAATCGCCGGACTAAAACCGGCATGGGAATTCCGGGCTGAAAAAGAAAAAGCCGAGCGTGATCGGAAGCAACGTGAATATGAACGAGCGGCGTTGCTCGCATCAACCAAAACCGTCAAAAATCCGGCGCCGGTTTCTGCAAACTCGACGATCCAGAATTACGCCGAGTTCGACAACTGGTCCGACATCCGGACGATCGATGCCCAAGCCGGTCCAGGCGGCATCATCCGCAAATACGATTCGGCGCGTCAGTTCGGCGTGATGTGGACGACCCAGTCTCAGATTGCCGTGACGACCGTCGGTAAGGCTCCGTACCTCGACTTCCGGATGGGATATATTTATGCCTACAGGCCCGAGGGTAAACGATTCGCCTGGGCGATCGCGATTCTTTCCGACGCTGAACAATACAAGTTTGCGAAGTCAAACAGTCTGACCGTTTTCGTTGACAAGGAAAAGATTGAGATCGGGAAGGCATACCGATTTTTCGGAGACACCGGCGCCGCGCGACGTGAATCGCTTGTTTACCTTGTCCCGCGAAACGTCCTCGTCAAAATCGCAAACGCCGCCGAAGTGAAAGTCAAAGTCGGCGCGTTCAGCGGCGCACCGAGTGCCCGACTTCAGGAATTCGCAAAGAATCTTCTAAACTCCGAGAATTGAACTGCGGAAACACGAGACAGGTTTTTGCCCGCGAAATACGCCAAACACGCAAAATGGCTGTGCCCGACTTCTGCCGTATGTGAGCTGTAAGTTTATTGCAAAGATCGCATTTATCGTCTTCGTTGCTCAAATGGAAGTGAGCGACAAATTCGCGATCATGAAGTCTTAGCGTATTTGGCGTCTTTCGCGGGCAAACTTCCGGCTAATTTCCGCGGAATTCAAGGCGCGGAGATTTTGCCGAGCCGATCGACGCTTCGGACGACTACTTTTGTGATTTCGCGGTCGGCGGAAAGCGTGATCGATTTTTCGTTCGCCGGCAACACGGATTCGCTCCATCCGTTCTTGTCGCGCACCTGAACTACGAACCAAAACACGTCGCCCGATCCCGACCATCGAACCCTAAGATACTCGCCGCTGCGCTCGGTCCGAACATTTGGTCGCCGCGGCGGGCGGGAATTGATCCATGAAAACTCCGGAATCACGGCGCCGCGTTTGTACGGGCCTTCGGCGAGCGCGTTCTGAATGCCGCCAAGATCGTTTCGGATCGACTTGAAACTGAAATGGATCGAACCCGGCGAGGTCTGGATCCGGCGCGCCAAACCGATTTGGCCCGTAATTTCGGATGCCGTAAAATTCTCTCGCGGATCGCCGATTTTGTATGTTCCGAGACCTGCCCAAACATGGCGTTTGAGCGGGTTTTTCTCTTCCCAGGATTTGAGCAAGAGCGGAAACTCGCGATCCTTGCGGTCGGTTTTCCAGTACAGCTGCGGCACGAAATAGTCAACGACACCGTCGCCGAGCCATTTGACCGCGTCGGCATAGAGGTTCTTGTAATTCTCTTCAGCCACGCCAAACGGCGAGATGCCGTAAACGATATGCGGCTTGATTCGTTTGATCTCGCGACCGACCTGTTCGATGAACTGATTGACGTTCGCGCGCCGCCAGTCATCGCGGTCGAGCGGAATCCGCCGCATCTTATCGGTTGACATCGAGACCGCCGTTTCACGGTATCGCCGCCAGTTGAGATCGTCCGGAAACTCGACCTTCGAACCGTTTTCGGTGATGGGATAAGGATAAAAATAATCGTCGAAATGAACGCCGTCGATGTCGTATCGGCTGACGACGTCCTTGATCACATTCAGCGATTGTTCGCGGACAAGCGGATCGGTCGGATCCATCCACTGAAACCGCCCGTACTGACGGACAAGATCCGGCCGCCGCTTTGAAATGTGATCTGCGGAGACCGTCTTTGCGGCCGGATGATAAGAGCGGTACGGATTGAACCAGGCATGAACCAGGATTCCGCGCTTATGAGCTTCGGTGACGAGAAAGCCGAGCGGATCGAATTCCTGCGATTTACCCATCTCGCCGGTCAGAAACTCGGACCACGGCTCGAGTTTCGACGGGTAGATCGCATCGGCCATCGGCCGTACCTGAAAAATGACGGCGTTCATGTTGAGTTTCGCCGCCAGATCGAGCGCCGCGATCAGTTCCTTTCTCTGATCATCGGCGCTGAGTCCTTTTTTTGTCGGAAAATCGATGTTGTCGACGGTCGCGATCCAAACGCCGCGAAACTCGCGGAACGGTTCCGGAACCGTCGATGCTGCGACCGGAATCGCAAGACAGACGATAAAGATGCATAGCCGCAGCGTCATTTTTAGATTTGATCCGGCGTTTCACAATCCGGCGTGGCAGAACCAGCCGGATCGTAAAACCGAAAAGCCGCGCCCTAGAAATCGAACCTGAAACCGACACGGATCTCGCGTTGGCGATAGGTTCGCGTCGGCACGAGGAAGTTCTGCCGCGCGGTAAGCTGCGCCGCGGTCGGCGTCGTGCTCAACGCTTGGAAATCAACAAACTCCGCGCCGTAGCTGAAAACCGCGGCGTTGAATATGTTGTTGAACTCGATCACCGGACGGAAGCGGAATCGATCGCCGAATTTCCATTCGCGAGTGACGTTCAGATCGAAGCCGAACAGCGACGGTCCCGTTCCTGAATTTCGTCCGAGGTTGCCGCTTGCCGCGCCGATCGGCTGCAATGAAAACTGGGCGAGCAGCGCATCGGGAACGGCTGATCCGGGTTTGCGCCATTTGATGTCCTTAACGTCGCCACTGAAATTTAGGCGATCCGTTCCGAGATCGTCGAGGTTGCGATCGCTGCCGCCTGCACCAAGATTGAACGGCGCCGAACTTCCGAGCCTGACAAGCGGTGAAAAGCGCAGTTTCCCAAGCCACCACGGCGTGTCGAAGGTTCCCGAGAACGTCGCGCGATGCCGGCGATCCTGAAGGCTACGCGCCCATTCGCGCGAGAAATCTCCGTTGATCTCAGCGTTTGCCGTGTTGTTCAATCCGTCGTCCTTCGTGCTCGAAAGCGTGTAAACGAATCGGTATTGGGCACCGAATCCGCCGCCAAGCTTACGAAAACGGCTGCGAAGCTCAAGGACCAAACCCTGATATTGCGAACGGCCCTGTGATCCGATAAGCGACGTTTCCTGAACGGTCTGATCGGGCCGAAATCGGGCGATCGCGGCGGTTGCGATGCCGATCGGCGCGCCGGTCGCGTTGTTGTTTTGACCGACGACGGCAACCAACGGAGCCGTTGATGACGAATTGATCGTGTTCAGATTGACCCAGCAATTCACGGTCGTTGTTCCGCAGGCGGTCGTTCCGCCCTGGGTCGTCGCGAGACCGGTCGGATCGTTCGCGGCCCCGAGATAGAATGTGTATCGCCGCGTTGGCGAAAGATCGAACGGGTTAGCGACGAGCCATTGCGTCCAGTCCGAAAATCCGGCGGGCAGCCGCGGCGCGTTGTTGTTGTAGTCGCGCCACAGACGGACGGTCTTATTCCATGTATAGTTTGCTTCAAATACCCAGCCTTTGAAGATCTCACGCTCAAATCCGACGTTGAACTGATAGCTTTCCGGGATCTTCAGATTCGGCTCGACCGATCGCAACGGATTGCCGGCGCTCGAAACGTTGCCGATTGAAAACCCGGTGTTAGAATTGCAAGGTCCGAGTGGGTTGACGACCGTTGCGCAGACGGTCGTGACCAGCGTCCGGAGTTGGTCGGTTGACGGATAGCTGTTCGGAAAGTTGGTCGAGATCGCGGCCAGAATCGCGACCCGACGGCTATCGGTCGCAGCCGTTCCGATCGTGTTCGTATCGAATGTAACGAGCGTTCCGCCGCCGTTCTGGATCGAATCGCCGACGGTTCTGAGCAGTACGCGGTTATAGAAAATTCCTGCACCGAATCGGATCACGCCGCGGCCCTTTTTGAACGGATCCCAGGCAAGCCCAACGCGCGGTCCGAAGTTGTTTTTGTCACTGACGGCGGTTTCGCGCTCATATCGAAGCCCGAGATTCAACGTGACATTTGACGCAGGCTTGAGTTCGTCATTGAAAAAGAAGCCGTAATAGCGGTTCTTGACATCCTGGCTGGTGCCGAAATTCTGTCGATAGCGGTTGATCGAGTTTTGCGTATACAGAAGAACGCTGCCGAAGTTGAAGGTGCCGGTCGCGTCGCCGAGTCCGGTCACTTTTGAAACTACGTCCTGAATATCGGCACCGAACTTGAATGTGTGGCGCCCGGTCAGAAACGTAACCGAATCCTGAATCTGCCACCGTGTTTCACTTCTGGTGTCAGCGAAATTCTGAAGCGTGCTGGTCGTTGAATTTCCCGCAACCAGCGTGCGGAGCGCATTTGCCACCGGATCGCGATAGCTGATCAGGACGACCGGGTCGAATGGATCCGGCGCTTGATAACTCGGTTTGTAGCTCGACCATTGTCCGCGAAGTTGGTTGACGACGTTGGCCCCGAAGACCTGGTTATCTGTGAAATTGATCGCGTCCGTGTTGATGTTCCGTGCCTGAAATGCGTCTTCAAGCCGAGACGTCGCCGATCCGGTCGTCCGCTTGTTGTTCTTTCGGCCGAACTGGAAACCGACTGTCAGATCATTGTTTTTGAAAAGGCGATGGTCGATACGCGCGGTCAAAACGTTGCTACGGTTCGGCGT
>JBGASE010000209.1:0-5339 GCA_044229875.1 Pyrinomonadaceae bacterium
GCGCCGAAATTCGCGATCTATGAGCAGACGGATGTTGAAGTTGCGGCCGGCAACAAGAGCGAAGTTACGATCGCGATGACGGTTGAGGCCGTCAGCGAAAACGTCGAGATCAACGGCGATCAGCAGGTCGACAATGATCCGGCGAATAACAAGGACGCAACGGTTCTCAAAGGCAAGGATCTCGAAGGATTGCCGGACAATGAAGAGGAACTTGAAGCCGCGCTTCAGGCGCTCGCCGGACCGTCATCCGGACCGAACGGCGGTCAGATCTACGTCGATGGATTTACCGGCGGCCGTTTGCCGCCGAAAGACGCTATCCGCGAAATTCGAATCAACCAGAACCCGTTTTCCGCGGAATATGATCGGCTTGGATTCGGTCGTATCGAAATTTTGACCAAGCCGGGATCGGATCGTTGGCGTGGACAGGCGTTTATGAACTTCAACGACGAGATCTTCAACGCCCGCAACCCGTTCGCGGTCAACCGGGCGGATTCACAGACTCGATTTTACGGCGGAAACTTCTCCGGACCGCTGCAGAAAGGGAAGTCGTCGTTTTTCTTCGACATCAGCAACCGCGAGATCGAAAACGGATCGCTTTTGAATGCGACCGTACTTGATGCCGCATTCAATCCGGTTCAGTTCCAGCAGGAGTTTTCGATCCCGACGCGCCGATTTTCGATCGGTCCGCGGTTTGATTACGCGATCAACGACCGCAACACGCTTGTCGGCCGTTACAGCTTTTCACGTTCGTCGAGCGAGAATCAGGGCATCGGCGATCTTTCGCTTCCGACCCGAGCGTTTGAAACTGACAATACGGATCATGAATTCCGCCTGACCGAGACCGCAATTCTCAATCCGAAGACGGTCAATGAAACCCGCTTTTCGTTTGAATTGCGAAACCGGAACCAGAACGGCGACAATACAATCCCGACAATCAACGTCTCGCAGAGCTTTACCGGCGGCGGGGCGCAGATCGGTGACAATTATACGAAGACGAAGAACTGGGAGCTTCAGAACAATACGACGACCGCGCTCGGCAAGAATTCGCAGCATGCGATCAAATTCGGTGTTCGGCTTCGCGGCGTATCGATCTCGGATCGATCTGAATCCGGGTTTGGCGGATCGTTCACGTTCCTCGGCTTTTTCGCTGCGGGCGATCCGTACGATATCAATGGTGACGGCGTCGTTTCAGCGATCGAACAGTATCGGGCAAAGGTCATCGGTGCTGCCGACCCACGTTATAACCCGACGCAGTTCAGCGTGACGTCGGGAAACCCGCTTGCGGATGTGTCGCAAGTCGATCTCGGCGCGTTCATCTCAGACGACTGGCGCGTCCGGCAGGATCTGACGCTCAGTTTCGGACTTCGATACGAAAACCAAAACAACATCGACGATAAGCTCAACTTCGCACCGCGATTCAGTTTTGCCTGGTCGCCGGGTGCCGGAGGCGCGCGTCAGCCAAAAACGGTCTTTCGTGGCGGTTTCGGGTTTTTCTATGATCGGTTCAGCGAAAATCTGACGCTTCAGGCGACTCGGTTTGATGGTACGCGGCAGTTAAATTACGTTGTTTCGGCAAATGAGACCGATCCGGTGCGCCGCGCCGCGGCATTGGCACTTCTCGGGCAGCCGGTGTTTTCGCTGACCGGTGTGACGAACGCGCCGACGGTCGCACAGGTTGCCGCTGTCGTGCCGTTTACGACGACTCTGAGATCGGTTGACGATAACCTTAAGTCGCCGTACACGATGCAATTGGCGTTGGGCGTCGAGCGTCAGCTGCCGTTCAGAACGACGCTGACCGCATTTTTCATCGCCGCGCGGAACGTTCACCTGCTTCGTTCTCGGAACATCAACGCGCCTGTTTGCCCGTCGGGCGTGGGCTGCAGCGGTTCGCTTCGCCCGAATCCGGCGCTCGGCAATATCAATCAGTACGAATCGACCGGATTCCTGAATCAGCAGCAGCTGATCCTGAATTTCCGGACGACCGTTAATCAAAGGATTTCGCTCTTCGGAAACTATCGACTCGGATTCGCCAAGAGCGATTCGGACGGAGCCGGAAGTTTTCCTGCATACTCGTATGATCTGAGCGGTGAGTATGGAAATTCAGCGCTTGACGTGAGACATAATCTTTTCATCGGCGGTTCGCTGACATTGCCGTGGAATCTGAGGCTGAGCCCGTTCATCGTCGCATCCTCAGGGCGCCCGTTCAACATTACGCGCGGCGTCGATTCGAATGGTGATCTCGTCGCGGCCGAGCGTCCGACGTTTGCCCAGCTCGCAGTTCGCTGTGGTGAGATCGGTATAACGGCATCGTATTGCGACACTTCGGGTAAGGATCCGAACGCGATCATTCCGCGCAACTACGGCCGCGGCCCGTCGTTTTTCAACGTCAATCTTAACCTGTCGAAGACCTTCGGTTGGGGCGGCGAGCGTTCGACGCAATCGAGCAACACCCAACAGCAGCCCCAGAATTCCGGCAATCGGCAAGGCGGTGGCGGCGGCGGCGGCCGCGGCAACGTCATGGTGATGGGCGGCGGTGGCGGCGGAATGGGCGGAATGTTCGGCGGCGGCGGCGGCGGAAACAATCCGTACAGTCTGACCTTTGGCGTTCAGGTCTCGAACGTGTTCAACACGGTCAATTTTTCGACACCCGTCGGATCGCTAAGTTCAAGCCGTTTTGGACAGTCATTGTCGACGGCGGGTGGATTCGGTCCTTTCGGCGGAGGCGGTGCCGGCAGCCGAAGGGTTGAACTGCAGGCCAGGTTCAATTGGTAGAAGTCCGCAGATCGATCGAAGAGAGGCAAAGGTGAAAAACCTTTGCCTCTTTTTATTCGTATGATGCATCAGAGCTCTTTTGAAGAACCTATGAAGAACAGTCTAATTGCGATCATCGTCATCGGTTGTGCGACAATTTCCGCTCTCGGCCAGAAAGCAGATCCGGCTCCTGAAAAGGTAGCTGAGAAGCCTAAAGAAGCAGTCGCCGCAAACAACGACACCCGAAACAAAGAGGCGCTCGAACTCGCCCAGAAGTCGCTGAAGGCGCACGGCGGCGATAAGTTGCGTGATATGAAAACGCTGATCGTACGCGGATCGGCCGACATCTCGGGATCGCCGTCCCAAACGTTTCCGGCAACGTTTGTCACGATCTATTCGGGCGACAATTACCGGTTCGAATTGACGAATCCGGTCCAGCCGTTCAAGCAGATTCATGATGGCGTTCAGACGGTCTCGAGCGTTCCGAATTTTACGCTGCCGCCGATCAATCGGCTGGGACTTCCGTTATTGCAGCGAATCGGCCAGAAGGACTATGTCGTAACGGCGCTCGCGGACGCAAAGAAGACTGGATTTCGAATCACGTCGCCCGAAGGCTATTTCACCGATTTCAACGTCGACGACAAATCGTTTGAGGTTAAAGGCTATCAGGCGAGTTATACGTTCAACGACCGGACGGTCACGACTGCCGTTGAGATCGACAAACTTCGGGATGTTGACGGATTGAAACTGCCCGAAAAGTATTCGCAGCGTTTCGATCTCGGGTTCGCGACGTTTTATTCAAATTTCAAGGCGAAGGATATTCTCGTCAACAACGAGGTTCTTGACGATGTGTTTTTGATGGACAAGTAGCCGGGAAGCTTAGAGCGGCAATTGTCGCAAAAACGATAAAGGGTGGATCTTCCGAAATAGCACGGAAAATCCACCCGATTTGTTTGTCTAGATTCGCGTTGCGAAATGCGCGTTTTCAAACGTGCATGATCTCGGTCTCTTTCGTTTTCGCGAGTTCGTCGATCTTGCCGGTGAACGTGTTCGTCAGCTTCTGGACTTCATCGAGTCCGTGCCGCTCATCGTCCTCTGAAATGAGCTTGTCTTTGAGCAGTTTCTTGAGTCCGTCATTCGAATGGTGACGAATATTTCGGACCGCGACCTTATGCTCTTCAGCGATCTCGTGAACCTGTTTGGCCAGCTGTTTGCGACGCTCTTCGTTGAGCGCCGGAATCGGCAACCGGATGATCTTTCCGTCATTCGACGGGTTGATCCCCAGATTCGCTCCGATGATCGCCTTTTCAACCGCGCCGAGCTGTGAAATGTCCCACGGCTGTACCGTCAGCATCTGCGGCTCGGGAACGGCGACCGAAGCCATCTGGTTGAGCGGCGTCGGAGTACCGTAATAGTCGACAACAACGCTATCAAGCAAACCGACGGTCGCGCGGCCGGTGCGGACGTTCGCAAGCTTTCGCTTGAGGTCTTCGATAACCCCTTCCATTTTCGGTTTGGTTTCCCTAAGAATTTCTTCAACACTCATGCTTTCGTCTCCATTCTACGCGGTTGTGCCACGCTGGCCGGTGGTGACAAGGGTTCCAACCGCAAGATCGCCGCAAACCGCTTTGATGATATTGCCGCTTGTCGTCATGTTGAAAACGACGATCGGCAAGTTGTTGTCCATGCACAATGAAATCGCCGACGCATCCATCACCTTGAGTTGTTTTTCAAGAACTTCCTGATATGTGATGTGGTCGAAACGAACCGCATCCGGCACTTTCATCGGGTCGGCGTCGTAGATTCCGTCGACCTTCGTGGCCTTGAGAATCACTTCCGCCCGAATCTCAAGCGCGCGGAGCGCCGCGGCGGAATCGGTCGTGAAATAGGGATTGCCGGTTCCGGCCGCAAAGATAACGACTCGGCCCTTTTCAAGATGGCGTTCAGCCCGTCGTCGGATAAACGGTTCGGCGAGCTGCGGAATGTCGATTGCCGACATCGCTCGGGTGTAAACCCCGAGTTTCTCAAGCGCGTCCTGCAGCACGACGGCATTCATCACCGTCGCAAGCATTCCGATATAGTCGGCCGCGGCGCGGTCCATGTTTCCGGCAGACTTTGAGACACCGCGGAAGATGTTTCCGCCGCCAACGACGATCGCGACCTCGACACCCAGTTTCTGGACGGCCTGGATCTCACGTGCGACGGCTTCGGCAACGTTGACGTCGATGCCGTAGTTCTGCTCGCCCATCAACGCTTCGCCCGAAAGCTTCAGCAACAGTCTCTTATATACCGGAACCATATTGCACCTTCGATTTCGGGACGAAAATACGTTTGCGAAATCGTATTTTCAATTCCGAAATCCAATTCCGAACCGTGATTATCCTATCATCGAAGCAACTTCAGCCGCGAAGTCATCCTGTTTTTTCTCGATGCCTTCGCCCATTTTGAATCGGGCATACCGGCGGATCGAGATGTTCTCTTTGATCGACGCAATCTTTTCGGTCACCAGCTCGCCGATGGTTTTCGACGGGTCTTTGACGAATCCCTGATCGACGAGGACGTTGTCTTCATAGAATTTGTTGAGACGT
>JBGASE010000034.1:0-39055 GCA_044229875.1 Pyrinomonadaceae bacterium
GGAGGTTAATGGCCGCCATCGGTCGAACCGATCTTGCCGCGCACCCCGAAATGCAGAACAATTTCGGTCGGGTAACTCACGAAGCTGAGATCGATGACGCGATCTGCGCCTGGACGCTGACGCAGTCTTACGATGACGCCTATGCCGCAATGGTCGATGCCGACGTTCCGTGCGGGCCGGTTTATTCGATCGCCGACATCGCAAACGATCAGCATTTCATCGAGCGCGGGCTGTTTGAAGAAGTCGAGATCGAGCCGGGCGACACGCTTCGGATCCCGGCCGTTTTGCCGAAACTAAGCGAAACTCCGGGCGGAACCGATTGGATCGGGCCGAAGCTCGGCGCCCACAACGAAGAGGTTTTTTGCGGAATTCTCGGAATGTCGCGATCCGAACTTGAAGATCTGATTGATAAGGAGATTATTTGATGCGATTCGCCGGGCAGGTAATTTTGTGGATCGGCTACGCGATGCTGATCGCGTGCGTGATGCTTTTCGTCAAGTATTTTTTCAACGGAATCAAGCCGAACGACGGCGACGTCGATCTTTGGCGCGGTCCGGTCCTGCCGTTTTTCCTGCTGATGGGAGGTATCCTCGTCGCCTTCACCGGATTCATGATCCGTGGCGCGTTTACTGAAAAGAAATAGCCGTTAATTTTTCCTGACAAAATCGGCGGACAGATCGCTGCCGCAATTCGGACATAAGCATTCGCTTGTCTTTCGGTGGCGCCTTGAGACTTCCTCGGCGAATCCCGAGGCCAGAATGCCGGCCGGAAGCGCGAATATGCCGACACCGAGAAGCGCGATGCACGCGCCGAGGATCTTGCCGAGCGACGTCACCGGAAACACGTCTCCGTAACCGACCGTCGTCAGTGTCGCGACGCCCCACCACATCGCCGCCGGAATGCTCGGAAACTTGTCGGGCTGCGCCTCGTTTTCAACCAGATACATCGCGCTCGATGCAAACAAAAGCATCAGCAGGATTGCCGCCAGCGTCACGACGAGCTCTTCTTTGCGGTGTTTGACGACATCAACAATGGTCGTCAGCGATTCGACATAGCGGCTCAACTTGAGAAGTCGGAAGAGTCTGAAAACGCGCAGAAATCGCAAGAAGCGTAGATCGACGGTGATGAACATCGGAAGAAAAAAAGGCAGGACCGCAATCAGATCGATCAGCGCCAGCAGCGAGAAGGCGTACTTGAGTCGGCCGAATTTACCGGCGAACTGCGGGCTGAGCGGCGCAACCCAGATGCGGAGCAGATACTCGATGGCGAAAACAGTCACCGAGACGATTTCGACGGTATGGAAGATCTTTCCGTAATCGGCCGCCAGTTCGTCGACCGTTTCAAGCACCACAGCCAGCGCGTTGATTAGGATCAGGAGCATCAAAATGATCGCCACGACGCGATCGACCGTTTCACCGTCATCCGTTTCGACCAGAATATCGTAAACGCGGTACTTGATCTTTTCGTACATAGTTCGTGTTTCGTTGAGCCGGGTTGCGATTGGTGAGATTAAAGCATAACAGGACGGAAAAAGTCGAAATTTCAAATCGTTCTTCCAAGCGAAAGCGATTGTCACTTTTGAGGACGTAAAGGCCGAGGTTGTAAACTTAAGTCCACAGATGAGGAAGCTGACCGAACGAATAAAGCGGGCGATCGTTGAATTTGGCGTCATCGGCAGCATGACGGGCTATACGGCCGTGATGCCGATCGTCGGATCGACATTCCTCATGGGCTCAATGTACGCCGCCGGGCCGTGGCTGCAGACGCACTGGGAGATCGGCGTCGTGATCGTCATTTTCGCAATGACGGCACTTGCCGGCGTCGCGCTCATCGCGACAAACATCCTCGGATTCGTCGCCGGTTTCGCGTTTGAATTCCCGCTCGGGCTGATGACATATGTTTTCGGGATTTTCGGTTCATCGTCGGTGATGTTCCTGCTTGCCAAGCGATTTGCATCCCGCGGCCTTCAGCCGCTTCTTGAACAACGGCCGAAACTTCAAGCTGTCCAGGTGGCACTGCTCAACGAAAGCCCGCTGCGGACGCTTTTTATCCTGATCCTGATCCGGCTTTCGCCGGCGATCCCGTTTGCCGCAACCAATTTCGTTGTTTCGGCCGCCGGCATATCGTTTCCGATGTTTGCGCTGACGACGGTCGTTGGCATGCTGCCGCGGGCGGCTGCCGTCGTTTTTGTCGGCGCGAGCCTCGCTGAACTCGATTTCGACCGACCGCAGGAAATGTGGCTGATCGTGCTCGGGATTGTCGCGACGATCCTCGCGATCGCCGCAATCAGCATTGTCAGCCGCCGGACGCTGCACCGGATCTCTGCCGGCGAGGGTCGTTGGCGACCGCTTGACATTGAATCGCCGCCTCAATAGACTGGCGCGCAATCTTTGGATATGGAACATTTCGACGTCTTGATCGTGGGAGCCGGACTTTCCGGAATCGGAGCCGGAGCGCATCTCAGAATGAACTGTCCGCAGAAATCGTTCGCGATTCTCGAAGGGCGCAGCGCGATGGGCGGAACGTGGGATCTTTTCCGATATCCGGGAATCCGCTCTGATTCCGACATGTACACGCTCGGTTACCGCTTCCGGCCATGGACCGATCCGAAAGCGATCGCCGACGGTCCGGCGATCCTCAGATACATCCGCGAAACTTCAGTCGAGTTCGATCTCGACAAAACGATCAGATACGGACATCGGGTGCGCCGCGCTTCTTGGTCGCAGACGGATTCACGCTGGACCGTGACCGCCGGCGTCAAAGGTGAAGATCGTGAAGTTCAGCTGACCTGCGGTTTCCTTTATCTGTGCACCGGCTACTATGACTACGAGGGCGGTTTTACACCGGAATGGCCCGATATGGACAAGTTCGCCGGCCGGATCGTCCACCCGCAAAAATGGACCGACGATATCGATTACGACGGCAAGCGCGTGATCGTCATCGGCAGCGGCGCGACGGCGGTGACACTCGTTCCGGCGATGGCTGAACGGGCCGCGCACGTGACGATGCTTCAACGATCGCCGACCTATATCGTGTCGCGTCCGTCCGAAGACAAGATCGCAAATGCGTTCCGGGCCGTTCTTCCGAAACGCGCCGCATATGTGCTGACGCGCTGGAAAAATGTTCTTCACGGCATGTTTTTCTATTTTTTGGCACGGCGCCGGCCGTCGGTCATGAAGTGGATGATCGCCGCCGGAGTAAGAAAGGAACTCGGCACGGAGTCTCTGGACGATTTCACTCCGCAATACAATCCGTGGGATCAGCGACTGTGTCTGGTTCCCGATTCGGATCTTTTCAAATCGATCAAAATCGGAAAGGCATCGATCGTCACCGATCACATCGCCGCGTTCACCGAGAACGGTCTTAGGCTCGAATCAGGGAAAACGCTCGACGCCGACATCATCGTCACTGCGACCGGGCTCGTTTTGAAGCTGATGGCCGGGATGGTGCTCGACATCGACGGCGAACCGGTCGATCTGTCAAAGACCATCACCTACAAGGGAATGATGTACAGCGGCGTGCCGAACGTTGCGTCGGCATTCGGCTATACGAACGCGTCGTGGACGCTGAAATGCGATCTCACGGCCGAATATGTCTGCCGGCTGATCAATCACATGGAGGCGAACGGTCTCAAGTCCTGCACGCCGCGACTCAATGATCCGACGGTGATTCCCGAACCGGCGCTTGACTTCAATTCGACCTACGTTCTGAGGGCGCTTGACCAGTTGCCGAAACAAGGATCGAAACTGCCCTGGAAACTTCATCAGAATTACGTCCGCGATATCGCGATGCTGCGTTACGGAAAGCTCGAGGACGGGACAATGGAGTTCAGCCGCTAACAGTCCGCGGCTTCCCGCGCCGGTTACAATGCCAAAATTCATCATCTCGAAATTCTATTACGGCTGGGTCATCGTCGCGCTGGCGACGCTTGCGCTCGTCGTCAGCAACGGGCTTTCGACGCTCGGGATTCCGGTCTTTTACAAGTTCGTCCAAACGGATCTCGTCGCCGCCGGCGCGGTTGAACCGTCGCGCATTCAATCGGTTTACGGATTGGCGCCGGCGCTGACGTTTCTGCTTGCCGGATTTCTGGCCCCGATCGCCGGTTTCCTGCTTCAGCGATTGAGCGCGAAAACGATGATGATCATCGGCTGTTTGATCCTCGGCGGCGGGTTGATCATCTACTCACAGGCTACATCGCCGCTCCACGTCTATCTCGCCCACGCAATGCTCGGAACATCGCTCGGGTTCGTCGGCGTCCTCGTCAATACGGTGCTGATCTCGGCGTGGTTCACACGAAAGCGCGGAATGGCGCTCGGCATCGTGCTGACCGGAACCAGTTTCGGCGGAGTTTTGATTCCGCAGATCGCGACGCCGCTGATCGAAAGATTCGGCTGGCGGACGGCGATGATTCTCGTCAGCCTGCTGATCTGGGTGCTTCTTTTTCCGGCGATCATCGTTGCCGTCAAGAACCGTCCGTCCGACGTCGGCGCGTTGCCCGATGGCGACGAATCTGGATCGGAAGCGGCGCAGACGGCGGTCACGGAAATTCCCGGAATGACGCTCGCGGAAGCGATGTCGACGCCGATGTTCTGGATCTTCGGCGTCTGTGCCGCGCTTATCTTTTATGCGATCTTTGTCGTCAGCCAGCAGCTCAATCTGTACCTGCAGAGCCCAAAGATCGGTTTCACGCCGCAACAGGCGAGCAACGTCCAATCGCTGCTTTTCATGCTCAGCATCGCCGGGAAATTCCTCTTCGGCTGGCTTGCCGATCGCTTTGCCGGCAACCGCGTGATGATATTTTCCGCGTCGACGATGTTTCTCGCGACATTGTTTTTCCTTTATTTCAACTCAACCACGGTCTATCTTTTCGCGATCTTTTTCGGGTTGAATTACGGCGGGACGTTCGTCTTGCTGCAGCTCCTGGTTGCCGACTATTTCGGCGTCAGAGAGTACGGCAAGATTCTCGGCGCGCTGACGGTGATCGAGACAGTTGGCGGCGCGCTCGGGACATTCATCACCGGAAGAATTGCCGACGCCAACGGCGGCGATTATACGACCGCGTTTTACGGCGTCACGATCGTCGTCGGACTATCGCTAACGATGGTGATCGTTCTCAATATCTTCATCGGACGCCTGCGGCGGCAGATCCGGATTCTCCCGATCATCTTTGCGCCGGCTATCGGGGCGCTCGTCGGCGTCATTGCCGGGCCGGTGTTCACCGAGATTTTCAAGATAATGACCGGCGCTCCGGCCGTCAGCCTCTTGGTTCCGGCGATCGGTGTCGGGATTCTGATCGGGCTTGTCGCCGGCATCTGGTCTGCAAGAGTTTCGCGTGAAACGCTCTCACGCGTAAACGCGTAACTCTGACGAAACGCGTAACTCTAACGGTGAAACGCTCTCACGCGTAAACGCGTAACTCTGATAAACTTTAGGATATGACACCGATGCTCAAAGATCAGATTTTTCATGCGCCGCGACGGCTTCAGGGTGTGCAGCCGACCCTGATTCGTCAGATTTTTGAACGGGCGTTGCCGGATTCGATCAATTTCGGACTTGGCGAGCCCGATCTTCCGACGCCGGAATTCATGCGGCGTGAGGCCGCCCGGATCACGCTTGAGGAACAGAACGGATACACATCGCACGCCGGCCTTCCGGCGCTTCGTCAAAAGGTCGCCGAAAGTTATCCGCATCTCGGGCTCGACATCGATCAGGTCTGCATTATGGTCGGTTCCCAGGAAGCGATGACGGCCGCGTTCTTGTCGATCATCGATACCGGCGACGAGGTTTTGATTCCGAATCCGGGTTTTCCGGCGTACGAAAACTGTGTTCTGATCTCAGAAGGAACCCCCGTTTTTTATCGCCTTCCGGCTGAAAGGGAATTCGGGTTCGATATCGAGGAGTTCAAGTCAAAGATCACCCCGCGAACAAAGGCGGCTGTCGTCATTTCGCCTTCGAATCCGACGGGCAAGATCTTCACCCGCAGGGATTTCGAACAGATTGCGGAAGTTTTGAAAGACACCGGGATCTATCTCATTTCGGATGAGATCTATGCCGATCTTTGGTTTTCCGAAAGACCTCATTCGGCATCGGAATTCTACGATCGGACGATCATCGTTTCCGGACTGTCGAAGTCGCTCAGCATGACCGGATGGCGCGTCGGCTGGGTCGCTTCGACGCAGACCGAAGTCGTCAAGGCATGTCTCACGCTCCATGGATTTCTGACGGTTTGTACCTCGACGATTTCGCAGAAAGCATCGGTGCTCGGCTGGACCGATGAAGCGGAGGCCGCAAAAGCCGAGGCAAGAGCCGTCTACAAGCGGCGCGGCGAATTTCTGAATCAGCTTTTCAAAACCGAACTCGGCCTTGCCGGAACGTCGCCCGAAGGCGCGTTTTACACAATGCTCGACGTCCGGCCGCTCGGGATGGACGATACCGAGGTTGCCGAGAAGTTTCTGATGAACCGCGTTATCACTGTGCCCGGCATCGCGTTCGGATCGGAAGCGAAGGGCTTTTTGAGAGTTTCGTTCTGCAACAGCGAAGAGCGGATGGCTGAAGGCGTGAGGCGGATGAAGGAAGCGCTCGGGATGTAACCGGCGATTTTTCGTCCAACCTGATTCATGTTTTCGCAATCGAAAACGGCGAACCCGCAAACGGCTTCTCTCGGCTCAGGGGCTTTGGAAAAACATGACGATCATCGCAACAATAATTTATGTCGCCGTTTTTTCGGTTTCAGCGCTCGCTCAGGCGGCTGATCCGTCGATTGACTGGGCCAACTTCAGTTACTCGATCTCGGGCAAAACGGTAAAGATCGTCAAATCGGTCGAGACCGGCACATGCGCCGAGATTGATGCCGACGGAGTTGCACACGGTTACGTCTGGTCGATATCGGATGGCGACGTTAGATACGGCGATGTCGATGGCGACGGGAAGCAGGAAGCGGTCGTCACTTTGCGAAAAAAGGTATGCGATGTCGATCGATTGTCGGACGAATCGATTGCCGTGTTGAATGTCGGTGACGGGAAGGTCAAACAAATGCCGCCATTCGATTTTACCGACGAAGGTTGCGATCGGCCCGAAGATGGATGCGACTATTGGCGGGCACGCGTGTCGGTTGAATTCGAGGACGCCACACGCATGATCGTCGTCACGACATATTTCCAGACGGTGATAGATGCCGATTGCTGCCCCTCGCTTGAGCGCCGCAAATGGTATAAATGGATTGGATCCGGTTTTAGTGAGGTCAAAAAGTCAGGTATAACGGCCATCGGCCAAAAGGAATCGAAATAAACAAATGTTGAAAAGAATAATCAGTATCATCGCAGTGACCGTTTTCATGGCGGGCGCTGGCTACGCACAGGTCACAAGTGTCTACACCCCGCTTTCCGAAAAGGCTTGTAAAACGATTGAATCGGAGACTGAGGGCGCCGGCTGGTATGTCGGCCGATGTCCCGGAATGGGAGGCTACAAACTCGAGCTCACCGAGGGCGATCTGAGGCAATCGATAAATGTCATCAGTCCGGCCGGGAAGAAATTTGAGCTGAATTTCAGTCAGGTTTCATCCGCCTTTTCAGCCGTCGGAACAAAAGCCGAGTGGCGCGTCAAGAACAAAAAGCCGGTAGCGCTGATCATCAGATACAACGTCAACGATCAAAGCGGAGAGAAGCCCAAAGATATGTCGTTTCTTATAGTTACGAAAATCACTGCGGATGAGGTCTGTATTACCGACGTGGTTGAAGGAGCCGCAAATCAAAATCTGACGGCGCGTAAGCTTGCCGATGAATCGGCCGGCAAGCCGTGCAAATCTTTCGATTAGGCGAAGACTGACCGATCGCATTCAAGTTGGGGCGCGGCCATTTCAAAAGGGCCGCGCTTTCTTTTTGCAGTCGTCTCCTTTAAACTTTTTAATTCTTATGGCGAAGAAGATCAGAGTCGGCATTTTGGGTGCGACCGGAACAGTTGGCCAGCGATTTTGCCAGCTTCTGGAGAATCATCCGCAGTTCGAGATAACGGCGCTCGCAGCCTCCGACCGATCGGCGGGCAAATCGTTTGGAGAGGCCTGCGCCTGGAAGCTTCCGGGCGGAATGCCGACGAACGTGCGGTCGATCGTTGTCGAACCGATTGAACCGCCGCTCGATTGCGACATCGTCTTCTCGAGTCTTCCGTCGTCGGTCGCGCGTGAGACCGAAGAGGCATTTGCCCGCGCCGGTTATCCGGTGATCAGCAATTCTTCGTCGTTCCGGATGGATGAGGATGTGCCGCTGCTGATTCCCGAGATCAATCCCGAACATCTCGGGCTGATCGAAACGCAGCGCGTCAAACGAGGTTTTTCGAAGGGGTTCATCGTCACGAACCCGAACTGCGCGGTGGTCAGCTTTGCGCCCGCTCTGGCCGCGCTTCATCGGCGATTCGGGCTTGAATCCGTTGTCGTCACCACGCTTCAGGCAATTTCAGGCGCCGGTTATCCGGGCGTTCCGTCGCTCGACATCACCGACAACGTCATCCCGTACATCGCCGGCGAAGAACCGAAGGTCGAGACCGAGGCGCAGAAAATCCTTGGAACATTCAACGGCAGTTCGATCGAGAAAGCCGATTTTTCGGTCTCGGCTCAATGTTTCCGGGTTCATGTCATTGACGGACATACGGCATCCGTGCGCGTCAATCTGCGCGACACGTCGACGCTTGAAGATGTTATCGACGCGATGAAATCGTTCCCGAGCCTGGCGCTCCATTCGTCTCCGGCGCAATTCATCGAAGTTCTTGAGGAACCGTCGCGTCCGCAACCGCGGCTCGATCGCGATACCGGAAACGGGATGACGATCACGGTCGGACGGCTTTTTCCGGACAATATCTTCGACTATCGTTTTGTCGCGCTCTCGCACAATACTGTCCGCGGCGCGGCCGGATCGGCCGTGCTTAACGCTGAACTTCTTGCAAGCAAGGGACTTATCTAAATTTTAGGATCATGCCCGCGACCGCGAAGGAACTTGGAAAATTTGTCGTGAAGGTCTTGGTCGTTGTCGCGATCGTCGTCCTTGTGTCTCTCGCGGGCCTCGTCGCTTATCTCACGATCGATGTCATCCTGCTGGTATTTGCCGCCGTCCTGATTGCGATCTTTCTGCGCGGAGTCGCCGATCTCATCAATTATGGCGGACGATTGTCCGATACGGTTTCGGTGCTTGCGGCGGCGGCGCTTTTATTTTTGATGTTTGCCGGCGCCGTTTCGTTCCTTGCGCCTGACATTGCCGATCAATACCGGAACCTGCGTGTTGAACTGCCGCGTTCATGGCTCAAAATTGTCGACTACCTGGAGCAATTCGGTTGGGGTCGGACGATTCTAGAACAGCTTCCGAAGGAAGAGGACATCGTTCAGCGGATAAAGGATCTTGATCTATCGGCGATCATGTCACGTGTCGGCGGATATTTTTCGACGACGGTCGGTGCTGTCGGAAATTTCTTTGTCGCGGTTCTGTTGGCAGTTTATTTTGCAAGCGAGCCGAAACTCCACACGGACGGTTTGTCGAGGATGTTTCCGAGTCAGCTTCGCCCGCGGGTCGCGGAGATCATTGGTGAGGCGGGAAACACGCTACGTTGGTGGCTTTTGGGTAAAACGGCGTCGATGTTCTTTATCGGTCTGCTGACCTGGATTGGTCTTTCGATTCTCGGCGTTCCGCTTGCGTTGACGCTCGGACTGATCGCCGGACTGCTGTCATTCATCCCGAATTTCGGGCCGATCTTCTCTGCGGTTCCGGCGATATTGCTGGCTTTCATCGACAGCCCGATCAAGGCGCTTTATGTGCTGATACTTTTCATCGTCGTCCAATTGATCGAATCAAATTTGGTAACGCCGTACATTGAGCGGCGGACGGTCGAATTGCCGCCAGCGCTGACCGTTGTCGCGCAGATCATGCTCGGCGTCACGATCGGCGGTCTCGGACTCGTACTGGCGACGCCGATCCTCGCCGTCGTTATGGTCCTGATTCAGAAAATCTACATCGAGGGTATTTTGGGAGAACAGAATTCAGACGTCAGAAGTCAGACTTCAGACGTCAGAGATCAGACGTCAGACGTCAGAGATCGGGCCTCCGTAGATAGCGATTAGAGTCTGGAGTCTGGCGTCTGGAGTCTGGCGTCTGACATCTGGCGTCTGGCGTCTGACAGCTATTCAATCCTTATGATCGAACGATATACATTGCCGGAAATGGGAGCGCTGTGGTCGCTCGGAAACAAGTTTCAGAAGTGGCTCGAAGTCGAGATTGCGGTCTGCGAGGTTCATGCCGAAGACGGGATCATTCCGGCCGACGCGCTTGCCGAGATCAGGTCGAAGGCGGCGTTTACGGTCGAACGCGTCAACGAGATCGAGAAAACGACGGATCATGACGTCATCGCGTTCACGACGAATCTTGCAGAAAATATCGGCCCGGCGGCGAGGTTCGTTCATTACGGATTGACATCGTCGGACGTCGTCGATACCGCCAACGCGTTGCTGCTGCGCGATTCGTGCGACATATTGATCGCGAAGACGGACGCGCTGCTCGCCGTTCTCAAACGCCGCGCGTTCGAATTCAAAGAAACGCCGCAGATCGGCCGAACGCATGGAATTCACGCCGAACCGACCTCGTTTGGTTTGTGCTGGGCGCTTTGGTACGCCGAATTCAAACGGAATCGGGAACGTCTTGAACGTGCACGTGCCGCCGTCGCCGTCGGCAAGATCTCGGGCGCGGTCGGAGCCTTCGCGCATCTCGCTCCGTCGGTCGAAGAACGCGTCTGCAAGCGTCTCGGGATCGGCGCGGCCGAGGTTTCGACGCAGGTCATCCAGCGCGACCGTTACGCTGAGTATCTTTGCACGCTTGCGATCATCGCAAGTTCGCTTGAGAAGATCGCGCTGCAAGTCCGGCATTGGCAGCGGACCGAAGTCCGCGAGGCGCAGGAGAAATTCAAGACCGGACAGAAAGGATCGAGCGCGATGCCGCACAAGTGCAACCCGATTTTGTCCGAACGCATTTGCGGAATGGCGCGGACGGTCCGCGCGAATGCAGTCGTCGGACTTGAAAACGTCGCGCTTTGGCACGAACGTGACATTTCACACAGTTCGGCGGAACGGATTGTTTTGCCCGATTCAAGTGCGGCGCTCGACTATATTCTGGCGAAAACCGCGTCGCTTCTCGATACGCTTGTGGTTTATCCGGAAAACATGCTGAAGAATCTCAATCTGACGCGTGGGCTCGTCTTCAGTGGACAATTATTGCTGGCGTTGACCCAAAAAGGAGTTTCGCGCGAGGACGCTTACACATGGACGCAGCGCAATGCGATGAAAGTCTGGGACGAAGGCGGCGAATACCGCGACCTGGTACGACAAGACGCGGACATCTCCTCAAAGCTTTCGCCCGAGGAGATCGCCCGCGTCTTTGACGTCAAACACTATTTGCGAAACGTCGAAACCGTTTTCGACCGTGTTTTCGCTTAGGAGTATTTTTCGGCGAAATTGCCGATAACCGGAATCTTGTACATCTCACCGCCGTAACCTTTGATCGCGGCCATGATGACGAAGTAAAGCATCGCGAGTCCGAAGACGAGCACGCCAAGGCCGGTCAGACCCATGAAGATCGGGAAACCGATCGCCATGTCGACCGCAAAGCTGATTCCGTACAAAATTCCGAGCGGGATCGAAATAACGATCGACGCAAGCGACAGAAACAAGCTCTGAAAGGCGTGAAAACGCGCAACTTTGTTGGTCGTGTCTTGAACAACCACCAAGATGCTGTAGATCAACCCGAGCGGAAGTCCGCACGCGAGATTGCCGAAATAGCAAATCAGAACGCCGATCCCAGTATCCAATCCCAATGCGGTTTTACCACCGCCGGACATATTCTGCATAATTTTAGATGCTCCTTTCCTCTGATGTTGTAAAAGTTAAAAATTGGAAGTCAAAACTCGTATCAGGAATTTAGCATAAGGACGTTGCCATAAACAAGAATTTGCGCAAGAATTTACCTTCCGTTTTCAAAAATCTCGGAAACCAAATTGATTATGAAGGCAAAAGTCTACGTCACGTTAAAGCCTGGAGTTCTAGATCCGCAAGGTAAAGCGATCCATCATTCCGTCGAACTGATGGGCGTCGAGAAGATCGCGGATGTACGTCAGGGAAAGTACTTTGAGCTCGCCTTCGACGACGGGATCAACATCGAGGAAGCGCGCCAAAAGGCGGAACAAATCGCCAAGGACGTTCTCGCGAACCCGGTCATCGAGGATTATCGGGTAGAAGTCAGTGAGCAGTGAGCAGTCAGACGTAAGATTTCAGACGTCAGACGTCAGACGTCAGACGTCAGACGTCGGATGTCAGACGTCGGATTTCAGACGTCGGATGTCAGATGTCGGATGTCAGACGTCGGACGTGAGATTTGAGATGTCAGTCGACGTTAAATTGTAGGCATTGAACAGTTATCTGAGGGCTAAATTCTGAAGTCTGAAGTCTGAAGTCTGAAGTCTGACGTCTGATGTCTGACGTCTGAAGTCCGAAGTCTGAATATTATGAAATTCGGAGTTTTAGTTTTTCCAGGATCAAATTGTGACCACGACGCGTATCACGTGATCTCAAAGCATGTCGGTCAACCGGTCGATTTTGTCTGGCACAAGGCCGACGACCATTCGGCGTACGATGCGATCATCGTTCCCGGCGGCTGTTAATACGGCGACTATCTGCGATGCGGCGCATTGGCGAAATTTTCACCCGTGATGGGCGCCGTCAAGGAATTCGCCGCCGCCGGCAAGTTCGTGTTCGGGATCTGCAACGGATTTCAGATCCTTTGCGAGGCCGGACTTTTGCCTGGCGCGCTGATCCGCAATCGCGATCTTCACTTCATCTGCCGGCACGTAAATTTGCGGGTTGAAAATGCAGCGACGCCCTACACGTCCGGCCTTGAAGCCGGCACGGTGCTGTCGATTCCGATCGCGCACGCCGAAGGCAACTATGTTTGCGATGACGAAACGTTCAATCGGCTCGAAGAAAACGGACAGATCGTCTTCAGATATTGCGACGAAAACGGCGATGTCACCGACGCCGCCAACCCGAACGGCGCCCGGTCAAACATCGCCGGAATCTGCAATGAGAACCGCAACGTTCTCGGGATGATGCCGCACCCCGAACGCGCTTGCGAAGAACTTCTCGGATCAAACGACGGCCGCGAGATCTTCCGTTCGCTGACAAAAGCGATCGCCGGGCGTTGATTTCGCTACTGCATGCCGTTGAAGATTTCATTCGGATTGTCGCCTAAGTTGACATCCTGAAGTGTCGGCGGCAAAATTCGACCGCGGGTTTCGGGAATCAGCTGAAAGCTCTCGGCTATGAGCTGTCAGCTGAACTTATTTGAATGCGAAGAAAAAAACCTCGCGGTATTATCGCGAGGTTTTTTTCGACTCTTCCTCAACGAGACTATTTCCAGAAAATGTCCAACTGATAATCGCGGGCGCCGCCGCCGTCATCGTAAATTTCGACGATCGCCGTGAAGCCATTTGCCTTGGACGGTTGCTGCAGAATTCTCACGCTTCCGCGTCCGCGGGTTCGCGTTGCCGCCACCGAAACCTCGCGTGCGGGCAATGCCGAGGTAAAGCTGTAGGTGCCGTCGGGGTAGCTTCGGCCCGAAATGGTTCGGGTCTCGATCTGATTTCCGCTGATCACCAACTGGATACGATCATCAACCATTCCGCGCCAGAAAACACGGCCGATGATCGGCCGATTGTCGACTCCACCGCCGGTTCCGCCGCCCGTTCCGAGCTCGCGGTTGAGATCGGCGATCGAGTTCAGAGCGGTCCGCCACATTGCGCCGTTGTTCGAAACTGTCGGCGCGCGGCGGCCGAGGTCGCTGAGCAGAGCCGCCGCCTCGCGCAGTTCTGATGCCCGACGCCGGTCACGGACCATGTCCTGAAAAATTCCAACCGACGCATCGAGCTGGGCGGCCAGAAATGCTTCCTCGATCAACGAACGCGTCACCGTCGAAGCGTTTCTCAGGTCCTCCGATGACCTCTCCGAAAGATCAACCGTGTCGCGTTTCAAGCGATTCGCAATTGTTTCGAGACGCGACGACGTGAAATCGTCCTGAGCCCGTACACCGACGGCCAAAAGCATCAATATTGCAATCAACAGAGTTTTCTTCATTTCCGTGCTCCTAAACAAAAATTACGGCTCAACCGTGACAACAAGTCCTTCGGCCGCGAGTTGCCAATCGAGAACCTCGGCACCTTCTTCGGCGGCAAGCGCTTTTTCAACCTCGGGCCGGCGACCGTCTTCGCAAAAGAATCCGATACAACCGCCGCCGCCCGCGCCGCAAACCTTGGCGGCGATCGCCCCGTTTGCATAGGCGACGTCGATCAGTTTGTCCATTTGCGGAGTCGTGATATTCGGCGACAATCGTCGCCGCGCCGGATGCGCGTCATGCAGAATTTCGCCGACCGATGCCCAATCGCTTTTGAGAAGCGCCGCCCGAAGATTGACCGACGTATCACGGATTCCCTCAAAGATCTCGAATAGTTCGCGGTCGCCGTCGATGTGTCGCTTTGTGATCTCCCAATTGTTGGTTCCGGAATTTCGCGGCTCGCCCGTGTAGATAACGACCATTCGACGTTCGAGGGTTTCGGTGTCGATCTCGAGCGCTTCACGGTGCATTCCTTCAGGTCCGAAATGGATGCAGGAAACACCGCCGTACTGAGCCGAGTGATAATCCTGATAGCCGGTCGGAACCTTGATCACCTGACATTCGACGGCGGCGGCGATCGGTATGAACCGATCCGGCGTGTAGCGGTCGCCGACCAGTTTGTTGAGCGCGCCGATGCAGGCAATGTTCAGCGTCGACGAACCGGCGAGTCCGGCACCGGCCGGCGCTTTCGATTCAGTGATCATATTGAAACCGACGCTGGGCCTGAAAAAATAGACAAGTTTTGACAGAAGCTCGAGCCGCGGCTCGTCTTTGAGCGAACCGATGTTTTCAAGCGTCGTTTCGAACTTCTCACCGCGATCGACGGATTCCAGCACGATCCGGTCATCTTCACGCGGTTCGATCCGGCAATGCGCCAGAAGACTGACCGCAAAGTTTACCGTCGATGCGCCTTCGTGAAAAAGATAAAGCGGCGGAATGTCGATCGTGCCGCCGGCAAGATCCACCCGGGTTGGGGCCGATGATTGGATGATCATAAGACAAAAAGGCCGGCGTCTCGTCGCCGGAGCCAAACTAAATTTTTATCATTAACCGTTGTGATTTAACAATTTGCGGACTAGTCTTTTCCGGCTTGTGCGGCTTTTTCTTTCTCTTTGCCGGTTGATTCGTCTTCCGACTTGGCGGTCAGGTGAAGCCGCTCGCCGAGATCGTGCAGTTTCTCCTGGGCGACGTCTTCGAAGACATGAATCTTTTCTTCGATCTTGTGGATCGTCTCGGGGTTGACCTCCTCTACCTTTTCGGATAGCCAGTACCGTTCGACGACGTAAAAGATAATGATTCCGACGAGGACAACGAAGAAGAGTGAGATTCCAACCTGTTTGAAATTGCCGAGAATACCGGTGATCGCGCCGCTGAAAAAGTATCCGGTCCCGGCGAGTATCAGAACCCACGTCGCGCAGCTTATCGCGTCAAGCATCAGAAATCGAAGGAACGGTGTCTTCGCGATGCCGTAGAAGAGGCACATGCCTGCCCGGATCCCGTAAATGTATTTTGAAATTACGATCGCAAATCCGCCGAATTTTGCGATCAGCCGCTCGATCCGCGGTTGCGTCATTTGATAAAAGCGATAGTCTTTCGCTTTTTCGTGAAAAACGCGTCCGATGAAGTAGCCGACGCTGTCGCCGACCATTCCGCCGAACGTGCCGGCAAGAAACACCTTGAAGAAACTGTATTCGCCGAAGAATCCGCTGTGCGCCATCGCGCCGGAAATCAGAAGTGTGATGTCGCCCTCAACAGTGCAGAGCGCGAAAACCGCGTAAATACCGTACTGTTCAATGAGTTGCGATAGCTGTTCCATAGACAAGAACCGGGAACTTGCGTGATGTTGCAGGTTCAGAAGAGATTAACTTTCTATCGCCCGCAACGTCAAAGGCAGATTCGACTTGAATCCGCCGCTCGCGATAATCTTCGAGTTCGCACGCCCCAAGCTTCTTACGAATCTATTACGAACCCGGACGGATCTTTCTGTTAGTCTTGAAGCAGTCGGCCGTCGACCTTTATCAATGAAAAACTCAAATCTCGTTGCGCACCTTCAAACCGTCAATTGGAAAAACCTCTCCATCGTTGTTTCGTTTCACGCGCTGGCGATTTTCGGGCTCCTCCATTTCAGTTGGCAGAATCTCGCGGCATTGCTTATCGGCAATTGGATCGTTGGCAGTCTCGGCGTCGGGCTCGGCTATCATCGGCTGCTGACTCACCGCAGTTTCAAGGCGCCGAAATGGCTTGAATACGCGCTGACCGTTCTCGGAACAATGGCCGTTCAGGACGACGCTCCGAAGTGGGTGACGACGCATCGCATCCATCATCAATTCACCGAACAGGACCGTGACCCGCATTCGACGAGGCCCGGGTTCTGGTGGGCCCATATCGGATGGATCATTTACGGAACCGCGAACGATCACGATCTGAAGACAAAGAACAAGTATGTACCGGATCTGATGAAAGATCGTTTTCACACGTTACTCGCCAGATACTACTACGCGCCGCTTCTGATGTCGGCATTGATCCTGTTCGCGGTCGGCGGCTGGACGATGGTTTTGTGGGGAGTATTCGGCCGCGTCGTGTTCGGCTGGCATTCAACTTGGCTGGTCAATTCGGCAACGCATTTCTGGGGTTCGAGGCCGAATCGGACCACGGACGATTCAACCAACAACCCGATCATCGCAATTCTCACGTTCGGCGAAGGCTGGCACAACAACCATCACGCATTCCCGGCCTCTGCCCGTCACGGGCTCGGACGTTTTCAGTTCGATCAAAACTGGATCACTATCCTGCTGTTCGAAAAACTCGGCTGGGCGACCAACATCAAACGCGCAGAGCGGTGATCCGAGAATCGATTCAAGGTTCAAGAATCAAGATCCAAGGTCCAAGATTTAAAGAGCTTCAAGAATCAAAGTTCAAGAATCAAGATTCAAGGTTTAAGGTCAAGAATCAACAATCAAGAAATTCAGGAGGATCGAGCTTCAAGATCACTAAGATGTTGGATCCTTGAGCCAGAATGTCCGAATGATCCTGACTTTGCGCCCCGGCGCCTTGTTCCTACTGATTCTTGAATTCCTTGATTCTTGATTCTTGAATTTCTTGAATCTTGATTCTTGGATTTTGAACTGGATTTTGAATCCAATTCTCGCTATCCCGTCGTTCTTACAAAACTCTTACAATCGCTGCTTCTAAATCCTGCTAGGATTGCAATTAGCGCAATTTCAACGCCATTTTTACGAGGGTTCTTATGCAAAATGTAATCGAGATCTCAAGTGCGAAGTCACAGAAGATTCATTGGAACACGATCGTCGCGGTCGTACTTTTTCACGCCGGCGCGGTCGCGGCGTTTTTTACTTTCAGTTGGCAGAATCTCGCTGCCGCCGTGCTGCTTTGGTGGGTCGCCAACAGCCTCGGCATCGGACTCGGCTATCATCGATTGCTGACACATCGCGGATTCAAATCGCCGAAATGGTTCGAATACACGCTATCGTTTTTCGGGACAATGGCGCTTCAATCGGGCCCGATCAGTTGGGTCACGACGCACCGCCTTCATCACGCGTTCACTGATACCGACAAAGATCCGCACTCACCGGAAGGCGGATTATGGTGGTCGCACATCGGTTGGATCTTCAAAGGCACCGCTCAGATTCAGCCCGAAGCGGTAATGACACGCTATTCACCGGATCTGATGAAGGAGAAGACGCTTCGCTTCATGAACGATTATTATTGGGTTTCGACCGTTTTGACCGCCGCGGTCTGCTACGCGATCGGCGGATTTTCGATGGTCTTTTGGGCCGTCGGCCTGCGAACGGTCTTCGGCTGGCACACGACTTGGTTCGTAAACTCGGTAACCCACACCTGGGGATCGCGTCGTTTTGAGACACGCGACACGTCGACCAATAGCGGTTGGGTTGCGGCTTTGACGTTCGGCGAAGGGTGGCACAACAACCATCACGCGTATCCGAGATCGGCTCGGCACGGACTGACGTGGCGTGAATTCGATTTCAACTGGCTTCAGATCAAAACGCTTGAGAAACTCGGACTCGCGACCGATATCTACGCTTACGATCTCGAGGCGAAGGAAGAACGGAACATCAAACAGGCTGCATAAATCGATGGAAAATCCAAAACGAGGCCGGGCTAGAGATAGTTCGGCCTCGTTTTGTCGCTCGATCCGGTCGGCTCATCGCGCGGCGTGTTCATTTCGGCCGCTCACGCTTATACTTTAGAAATGCGGCGTCGCAAGACAGCAATCTTCTTTCTCGTTCTCGGGATCTGCCTCATCGTTTTGGCGATCGCGCTCAACGTCGGTTGGATTCTGCTCAATCTCCGCGAAGTCGCGCTGATGGTCTTCGGCATAATATTTTTTGCGCTGATCATCACCGGGCTGACGCTGAACACGATCTTTCTGATGCGCGAAATACGCCGCAACGAACAGCAGGACACTTTTTTGAACGCGATGACGCACGAGCTCAAAACGCCGATCGCATCGATCAAACTCTATCTCGAAACGCTTAAATCACGCGATGTCTTGCCCGAAAAGCGAAACGAGTTCTATGACGTTATGCTGGCCGACTCAAACCGATTGCTCGGAACGGTCGAACAGGTTTTGCAGGCGTCACGGACACGTGAAAAGCATCGGCTTTTGAACCTCACGGATGTCAATCTTAACGACCTGCTCGGCGACGCGATCAAGTGCATCGAAACGCGTTACAAACTCGATCCGTACGCGATCAAATTGACACCGTCGGGTGAGGCCGCGATCATCGTCGGCGACCGTGCCGAACTCGAAACCGTTTTCACGAATTTGATCGACAACGCCGTCAAGTACTCCGGCGATGATCCCAAGATCTCGGTGCGTGTCAAAAACTCGAACGAAAAACGGGTCGAAGTTTTGGTCAAGGACAGCGGAATCGGACTGAAGGCTTCCGAACTCAAAAGGATCTTCAAACGGTTTTATCGGGTCGCAAATGTCTCGACGGTGGCGACGAAGGGAACCGGACTCGGACTTTCGATCGTCGAATCGATCGTCAAAAAACACGGCGGCCGCATTTGGGCGGAAAGCAGAGGCGAGGAAAAAGGCACGACGTTCATCGTCCAGCTTCCGAAAAACTGAAATGAAAATACTGATCGTCGAAGACGAAAAACATCTGGCGGAAGGGTTGAGGTTTAATCTCGAGGCCGACGGCCACGAGGCGCGCTGCGCTTACGACGGCGCCGAAGCCCTCGAAGTTCTTTCCGGTCAATCGTTTGACGCGATCGTGCTCGACGTCATGATGCCGCATAAGAACGGCTTCGAGGTCGCGGCCGAATTGCGGGCGAGACGCAATTTCACCCCGATCCTGATGCTCACCGCGCTCGGAAGTTCTGAGGATGTCCTCAAAGGATTCGAATCAGGCGCCGACGATTATTTGCCGAAACCGTTTGACCTTGCGGTGTTTCAGGCGCGGCTCAACGGCTTGTTGCGGCGTCGTGAGTGGTTTCAGCAGGAAGCGAAAAAGCCCGAGGCCGACGTCGTCATGATCAATGGCCGAACGGTCGATTTTACGAATCTCGAGCTCAAATCGGGCGATGAAACAGTCAACCTCACGCTGATGGAGGCCAAGCTTCTGAAGTATCTGATTGAAAACAAGGGACTTGCCGTATCACGCAAGACAATCCTCGAGCATGTTTGGGGACTTCATGAGGATACCGACACGCGGGCGATCGACAATTTCATCGTTCGGCTCCGGAAATATCTTGAGGATGAACCGGAAAAGCCGCTCGTCCTTCAGACCGTTCGCGGAATCGGTTACCGCTTTACCCCGATGGATTCGTGAATCAGAACAGCCAGTCCGGATCGCGATCGTCGTAGTCGCGGTCGTCCTTGAAAATATCGCGGATCCGCTTCCGTTCCTTGTCGACCTTGTTCTTGTCCCAGCGTCGTTCCTTCAGAGTCTGGCCAATGCTTTTGCCGTTGCGCAAGCCGTTCAGAATATCGCCGGTCGAAACTTTCTTGTTGTTCTTCGCGATCATGTGCGCCGCAACGAACTGTCCGTATGTCAGATCGGGATTGAGCCGGCGTTCGATTTCATATCGCGACTGAAGCGTGCTTTGCGAATATCCGGTCCGTTTCGAAAGTCCCTTAAACCGCTGCGACCCGTTGTTTTTGTCGTCTTTGCGGGCATTTTTCGAATTGCCGTTTTGGTTCCGGTTCTGGTCGTCCGGAAAACCTTCCCACAAAGTGCCGTCGGATTTATCGGATTTGCCCCGATCCGTACTCTCGCTCTTTCCCTTGCCCTTGCCTTTGCTGTTGCCCTGCGCGGCGGCCGATCCGCCGAGTGCGATCGATAAAACGAGCACTGCGAAAAGAATAACGATGGTTCTCAGCTCTTTAGTCATAAATTTCTCCGTCAATTTTCCAAGGGGGACTAGTTAATGATGCCAGCCCGCGCCACCCCGTTGCAAGGATTTATCATCGCATAACCGCATACCGCATACCGCATACCGCTCACTGCTTACTGCTCACTGCTTACTGCCTACAGCTCACTTCAAACAACCCGCCGCCGTTCAAGCACACGGATCCGCCGGCGCCAGTCCTCGGCGAGGTTGAAACGGTGGATCTCGACCTCGCGCGAAACGAGCGATGCCGAGAAATCGAAGTCGCGATGAAACGCGAGCGTCGGCGCGACGAGATAGCAGATTGCCGGAGCGTCGGCGATTTCGAGGTCGCCGAACAAACGCGCGTCCTTGAGCGCGCCGGCACGCCTGATTCGTTCGATCTTGCGCCAGTAATCGACGGTTTGAAAGATCACTTCGCGGTCCGGCTCTACCTTGAGTTCAATGATCACAAGTCGCCCGTCACGGCGCAGCGCGAGCAGATCGATCTTGTCGCGGTCAGCCCTGAACTGATGATAGACGGGTGAAAGTATCAGATTGGCGTCGAGCCGGTGAATGTCGCGCCGCAATCTCGATTCGAGCCAAGCCTCGGGCGCCGTCTCATAGAATGCATGGCGCCGGTTGGGCGATCCGTGCCGCCGGAACTCGCGTAATTCATCGATCATCGCGGCGAGTTCCGGAAGGCTCGCCGACGTCAGCGGGCGCCGGTGGCGTTCGGTTCCGAACCATGCGCGTTCGGCGCCGAACAACCGTCTGATGCGGGCGAACGCGAGTCCGTGAAATCTGATCGTTTCGCCGTTTCGGGCAAATACCGCATCGATCTCATCGGGCGCGAGTTTGATCAGTTGACGCGCTATTTCGGACGGTTCGGCCGACGACGGAAGGCGAACTGGCTGAATCTTGCCGCCCCAAAGATCGTCCGGTACAAGTTCCGCCATCGGTTCGAGTTCGCCGTCGGCGCGTTGGGCGACGATGGTAACGCGTTGCTTCCAATCGGCGCGGAGCAATGCGTGCAGTTTGCTGAGCGCGTTTGCGACGCGTTCGCCGGCGATGATCATCACCGACCGCGCCGGGTACTTTTTCCGACGTTCAAGCTTGGCGAGCCAGAAACACGCCGCCGACATCAGAAACTCAGGTGTCAGCGAATCGGTGACGTCGGCGATGCACGCACGGGCCGCGCCGGCGAGGCTGAACTCGATCTGCGCAAACCGCCCGTTCTCACGGTTCAGAGCGGCGCGCCGCACCTTCGAACGGGGAAAGCTCCTTGCCAGCAGCGCCGCGACACGGTTCGCGGTTTCGAGCCGCGCCAGTTCGACCGATGTCTGGAGTTCCGAAAATGAAGCACGCGGGATCAGCCTGATGCGCGTCGTCCGGCGGCCGAGATCGCGCGTCAGATCAAGCCGGATTTCGACACCGGCGGTCTTCAGGTCCGCGATCCGCCAGTTCTCGAATCCCTGATCGAGCGGGAATCCGATCATCAGGCGGTTTCGCGACCGATCGAGTTCGATCTCAGAATTGGCGACCGGAAAACTCCGCCCGTCAGCAGTTACAATAATCCATTCGCGGTGCGCAGCAAGGCACCGCACGAGAAATTCGTGAAGTTCGTCCATGAGTATCGGTGAGGCCGGCCGCGAGATTACCAACCGTATTCTTCTTGAAAAAATTCGATCATCCGTTCTGACCAGACGCGATAGCCGAGTTCCGACGGGTGAATTCCATCGGCGAAAAAGCCTTCAGTGACGTGGGTCGGCTGATGGAAATAATAGACGCGTTCGAGGCGCGCGGTGAAATCGCGGGCGTTAGCGTCGTGAAGCGCCGAAAGGTAGCCGAGTACCGACCGTAACGGATCGGGCAAAACCGGCGAAAGTCTGACCGCCGGCGCGTTGGTGATAAAGAACGTCGCCGAAGGATTCGATTCACGCAAGAGCCCGATCAGGCGCGTCATGTTGCGGCGGGTTGAGCGCGGACTCCGCAGTTTAAGAACCTCATTGCCGCACAAAGCGAGCATGACGTAGTCGTAGTTCGACTCCGGAATCTTCGGGACCAGTTCGCCGATCGTTTCACCGACAGTGATCCCGCTTCGCCCGACCACCGTCCAATCGACCGGCCGGCCGATCTTTCGGCTGAGAAAATGCGAGAAGTGCCCGGCGAGCGCCTGTTCGTGGGTACGCGCGCCGACGCCGGCCGCCGTTGACTCACCCAAAACCAGCAGTTTTGCCGGAACCGTTCCGTTACCTGATCTGCCGCTGGTTGGACCCGCGGCATCGGGCAAGCGGCCGATCTTGCGACGGATATAGTGTCCCTGAAGATAGAGAAAGGGCATGAAGGGCATCAGCGCCGCACCGCCGGCAAGATAGATTGTTTGGTATTTGGCCAGGCTCATCCGGAATTGTCCGATGTGTTAAGATTGATGCCGTTCAGGCGAATGATTTCGAGCAATGATATCAAAATTATCGCGATTCTGGCGATCGGGTTGCTGGCCTTTTCAGCGTGTCGGAGCAAGCCCGTCGACAGTACCGATCGACCGGTCGTCGGTCCGCCGCCGTCGCGTGTTCCGTTCTCGACAACAGAGCCGGAGAGCTACGAGGTTGAGATCGTGATCACGGCAGGAACTTCAGTCCGTCGGTATCACGTTGCACGCGCAGGCTTGCGGCGAAGCGTCGAATTTGATGCCGGAACTCCTTCGCGGCTGATCGTGATCACCGATGAACGCGTTCACCACGTACTGCCCGAAGCGCGCAGTTTTGCTGAACCCGACGCGGTCGGACCATTTTCCAACGATGATTGGTCCGTGTTTTTGACGTCGCGCTGGCTCAATTCGAATCAGCCCGCAACGTTTGAACCTATCGAACCGGCTGACGGCAATGAGCGTTATCGGGTCACGTTCGGGCATGAACGCCGGTCCGAAACGATCGTGACGATCGATTCCGTCAGCAGATTGCCCGTGAGACAAGAGTTTTTCACGCTTTCCGGTGGCGCGGCGGTTTCAACATTGACGGTTGAACTGCACGGCCTGAAAACCGTTCCCGACGAATCCCGTTTCACGGTTCCGCCCGATTTCAAGCGCGTCACGGCCGCCGAACTTCTCAAACTTCGATAAGAATCAGAGGTCAGAGGTCAGAAATTGCATATTTCATAAATTCCAGATTCCATTCATTTCATTCTGATTTAAGATTCAAGATCATTCGGATTCAAGATTAAGATTCAAGATTCAAATCATAGTTCATAGAAGAATCAATTTCACTTCATTCAAGATTCAACCAATCTACTCGAATCTCTAGAATCCAGACCAGTTTGAGCCGTGATCTGAAATCTGAAATCTGACGTCTGACATCTGCCGTCTGACCTTTGACCTTTGACCTTTTTTTTGAACTCTGACATCCGACCTTTGACCTTTGACGTTTGAACTCTGACATCCGCCGTCTGACATCTGCCGTCTGAGATCCGACTCTGCCGTCTGACCTCTGACATCTGCCGTCTGATCTCTGACATCCGACGTCTGACATCTGCCGTCTGCCGTCTGTCCCCTGTCCCCAATCTCGATTACAATCTAATTCATGTTCAAACGGATTTACCTCGACAATGCAGCGACAACGCCGGTTGATGCTCGGGTCCTGGACTCGATGATGCCATTTTTGACCGAGAAGTTCGGCAACGCGTCGAGCATTCATCATTTCGGTCAGGAATCCCGGGCGGCACTTGACCGCGCGCGGCATCAGACGGCGCAGTTGATCAATGCGCGGCCGGCCGAAATCGTTTTTACCTCCGGCGGAACCGAAGCCAACAATCTTGCGATCCGGGGGTTTGCAGAAGCAAACCGACAACACGGCAACCACATCGTGACGACGAACATCGAGCATCCCGCAGTTCGCGAGGTTTGCGCCGATCTCGAGTCACGCGGGTTTCGCGTAACCACCGTCGGTGTTGACTCAAACGGCACCGTCAGCGCGGACGATGTAGCCGCGGCGATCGTTGACGAAACCATCCTCGTTTCAGTGATGATGGCCAATAACGAACTTGGAACGGTTCAACCCGTTGCGGAGATCGGGAGGATGGTCGCGGATCGACGCGCGGCCGGATCCAAGATCAGGTTTCACACCGATGCGGTTCAGGCAGCCGGAAAGATCGCGATCGACGTCGAAGAGATCGGTTGCGATCTGCTTTCGGTTTCGGCCCACAAAATTAACGCGCCGAAAGGTACTGGTGCACTTTACGTCAGGCGGGGGACGCGGCTCGGCACTCAGAACATTGGCGGCCGACAAGAGCGAGGCGTGCGTGCGGGCACCGAAAATTTGCCTGGAATCGTCGCGCTCGGTAGGGCGTGCGCGATCGCCAACGAGTCTTTTGGAAGCACTGGCGAACGGCTCCGTTTGTTGCGGCAACGGTTCGAGACGGCGGTGATCGAGCGCGTTGCGGGCTCGCATCTCAATGGCGGCGGAGCGGGACGCTTGCCGAACATCTCGAATATTTCGTTCGCGGATATTGAGGGTGAGGGCTTGCTGATTAATCTTGATATGCACGGTATCGCGGTCTCGACCGGTTCGGCATGCAGTTCGGGCAGCATCGAACCATCTCCTGTGATCCTCGCGCTCGGACATGGCGACGGGCTTGCCCGCGGCGCGGTCCGCTTCAGTTTCGGGAAGCAAAACACTGATGATGATGTTGATCGCGTGCTTGAGGTGCTTCCAAATGCTTGCTGCATCCGGCATCACGTATTCTCCATTCAATTTGGCGGGACCACACTGAAGGCAGATCGTCCGAATTCGCCGTCGATTCATTTCAATGTCTGAATCTTAGGCGGATTCCCGGATTGCGTCTTTAACCTCTATAAAACGTTTTTAATTAAGGGAAATGTGGGAAGCGCGGGGGGGCACTTCGTGAGCGGGTGTGTTATGTGCGGATACACCCGCTTACTTCGTGCGCGGTTCTGCAATGTGCGGTTGCGCCCGCTTACTTCGTGCGCGGTTCTGCAATGCGCGGTTGCACCCGCTTACTTCGTGCGCGGTTCTGCAATGCGCGGTTGCACCCGCTTACTTCGTGCGTGGTTCTGCAATGTGTGGCTACACCCGCTTATTTCGTGCGCGGTTCTGCAATGCGCGGTTGCGCCCGCTTATTTCGTGCGCGGTTCTGCATTGCATGGGAACACCCGCTTACTTCGTGCGCGGTTCTGCAATGCGCGGCTACACCCGCTTACTTCGTGCGCGGTTCTGCAATGTGCGGCTACACCCGCTTACTTCGTGCGCGGTTCTGCAATGTGCGGCTACACCCGCTTACTTCGTGCGCGGTTCCACAATGTGTGGCTACACCCGCTTACTTCGTGCGCGGTTCCACAATGCGCGGCTACACCCGCTTACTTCGTGCGCGGTTCTGCAATGTGCGGCTACACCCGCTTACTTCGTGCGCGGTTCCTCAATGTGTGGCTACACCCGCTTACTTCGTGCGCGGTTCTGCATTGCATGGGAACACCCGCTTACTTCGTGCGCGGTTCTGCATTGCATGGGAACACCCGCTTACTTCGTGCGCGGTTCTGCATTGCGCGGTAACACCCGCTTACTTCGTGCGCGGTTCTGCAATGTGCGGTAACACCCGCTCACTGCGTGCGCGGTTCTGCAATGTGCGGTTCTGCGATGTGCTGTTCTACTTTATGAAGTCCAGCCGATACCTGAAACTCACGCCGACGCCATTGGTTTGTCGCAGCGCGCCGATGTTGAATCCCTGTCTGACATAGAAAAAATCCGCACCGAACTTCGGTGTGAACTGCTTTGAAATTCCAACGAAAAAGTCATTCCGAAACCACTTCTTTTCGCGGAAATCGTAGAACGGTTCATCCGCGATGAACGGCGTCACGACCTCTTTCTTGTTCTTCATGATCGGAAAATTCAGCTGCGCCCGGTTGCGGTAAACAACCGTATCGGGCCGCGCATGTTTGATCAGATAAGTTGTCAGCGACCGGTTCCGGAAAGTGACGTTCGTCCATTTCTTTTCGGCCTGCAGAAAGAACATCAGCCGATGTTCATATTGCCGGTGGGCTTCGGTCGGCCGGAACCGACGGTAAAGATATCCGGTGCCGGCGGTGAAGTTCTTGTTGATCCGGTAATTGATGGTAAACGCGCCGCGTTCGTCGATCGGACGTTTCAGATTCCGGCCCATGCGCAGCGTTCCGGCAAAATTGACGGTCCAAAGATCTACCTTTTTCCCGTTCTCCTCTTTTTTCTTGAGCGGGACGATAAAGGTGACGTCGCTCCAGCCGACGATGTCCGAATTCTCGTCCATCTGGGAAAACACCGGGATCGCAAAGATGGCGATCACGAACATGACTGCCGCAATATTCTTCATAACTTTAGCTGCCGTACGAATAATAGTGAATGCCGTAGTAGAGGATAAAAATCATGACAAACGCGAGAAAATAGAGTCCGGTCATGAAATATGCCTCGGTAAACAGAGACTTGTCCGGCAGAACCAGCATGTTTCGGGCATCGGTCGGGCCGCGGACGATCAGCACCCAAAGAATGGCGACGATCATCATGTGTCCGACCGCGTCGAGCATCCCGAACTCGAACACCGCGAGAACGAAGATCGACATGAATCCGAGCGAGATGAGTCTGCCGACGACCGAAACCGCGCCGAGAAGAATGAACGTGACGAAAAACTCAATGAATCCCGAAACCTTCATGAAAACCGGTGCTGACATTCCCATCAGCATGTGCGGCTTGTCGGCCAAAACTTCGATCGTCCAATGCGAATACGCGAATTTCTCGACCGCCGCCCAGATCAGAGTCAATCCGGTCGCGGCGAAAAGCACAATAAAACCTGACTTTAGAAGTCCCTTGACCGTTGTCTGCGAGACCGTCAGGTAATAGCCGATTCCGAGAAAGATCATGTAATCGAGAAGATGGAACACGCCGTAGTTGATGCCGGCAGCCAGATAAAGCACGAAGATTCCGACTCCGGTCACGAAAACCGTATGGCGCGAAATGACGGCGATCGCCATCACAAGGTGCAGCCACGGCACCCAGGCGGCGTCGGTCTTGAGCTCTGGCGTGAGATAGAAGCTTTGGCCAACACCGAGTGCCCACCATCCGAAAAGCGCGAAAAAGAAGATTCCGGCCGCGGCGCGCATGATGTAATTTGCGGCATTGTCGAATAGTTTCAGCTTCTTGTCGAACTCGGCAAGGATTCCCTCTTCATAAATATATCGGTCGGCGAGAAAGAACAGATAACAGCCTGCAACCGAAACGAGAAATAGTTTGACGAAGGTTCCATCGATAACCTCGCCGATAGGCGTCGGCGGCTTGGTGACGTCATAATCAAAGAACCATTTCACATGCGCTTCGGCCGCGACCGAACCGATCGCGATGAGTACCGCAAATAGCGGAAGCGATAATTTTCTCATAGTCTTAGCTCTTTCCTTTCTTCGTCGTAAACGGCCAGTCCGGCGCCAGCGGCGAGTTCATTTTCACCTTGATGCCGAGATAATCGCGGAAAACGCCCTGCAGGTTTCCGACCTGCGAGATTTCATTGCGGCGCATATACTCGTTGCGGCCGCTGTGGAGTGTCGGCGTGATGATGAAAAAGACACGCTCGACCTTGTTGACTGCGGTCGATCCGCCGGCCTTCGCCGGGTCGCTCAGATCGGCAAGATAGTTGCCTTCGTCAAAATTGCGGATATGACATTGAATGCAAGTCATGCCGCGCTCTTCAAAAATCCGCCTACGGGCGTCACGGAAATCGTTTTCGGCGAACCGGAATCCCGAAGGAACTTCGAATCGATTCAATGTCGTGTCGATATTGCTACGCTTGATCGAACCGTCGGGCATCTCCATCGGGATCGCGATATTGCCTTTGTCATCGTCGTCGATCAAATGGTCCCAGCCCTTGATGAAGGCCGCGTTCGCCGGATCGGTCGCCGGCGGCGGCGCGGGCCGGAATGCAGTTCCGTCCTTGTTCGGCTTGATCGAAGCCGCAAAGCCGTCGATGAACGGACTTGTGAACGCCAATACCTTCTTGCCGCCGCGCATGACCGGGTTGACTTTCATGGCGCCGAGCGCCCAACCGTCGCCGTACAGATAGTTGCCCTTCGAATCAAGCACCGATCCGCCGCCGAGCCGCGAATTGTGCGGCATCGCGGCGATGTTGGCGCGCATCATCGGGTCGGTCGGGTCGTTGTAATTGAAGACCTTTGTCATGAAATCTGCGAGCGCTTCGCCGAACTTCGCTTTATCGTTCGCAACGAACGACTTCATATTCTCGCCGTCGAAGAACGCCTCATGAAACATCTTTGCAAACTGCGTGTTGTTTTTCTGCCGAAGATCTTCGGGCCGACCGGCGTCTTTGCCGCGGACGATCCGCATGCGCGGCATCAGATAGGCCTGTTCAGCCGCTTTAACGTTGAAGTAAACCAGCCGTAATTCAAACAGTTTCTTGTTGAGCCGCGGTCTGACCGCGATCAGTTTCCAATGTTCAGCGTTCCATTCCGGATTGTATTTCGGGTTGTCGGGATCGAGCGTCGGATTGTTGTGGATCGCCGCGAGTTCTTTCATTGAATCGCGGAAAAGGTCAGCACCCGTCGTCGGTTCAACGCCGTTACCAGGTTTGATCTGTTTGTCGGCCTCGATTTCCGCAATCCGCTGGAAAAGACTGACGATGTCCCACTTTTTGTTCGCCGCGCGAAGGCGTTCCGGATCGATAACGGTGACGAACGCATCGACTTCAAGCAACGCGTCGGGAAGTTCAAGCAATTTCACCGGCCGTTTCAGTATCTTGATATCGAACGATTTCGTGAACGAGCGCGATTCACGCGATTTGTCACGCGGGATCTCGGTGACTTTGACGGTAAATCGGCCTTTCTTCCCATCGTTCGGTTTCGGCGTCCAATCAACCGTCAGCGTCTGCTGATTAAATTTCGCGTTCCGCGGCTTTTCAATCAGTTCGGTCTTGACCAGATCTCCTTCTTCGTCGATGACCTCGATTCCCATGACCAGGCGCTGACCGAGCCCGATCTCTTTATGACGGAAATCCATCAGTTCCGGAAGCTGATTTTGATCCGGCATCGCCGCTGGGCGGGCGGCCTCGGCAATCGGGATTTGTCGATTCTGGACAAAGACGACCGCGCAGATCGTCAGCAAAAAAAGTACAACGGCGACTTTCAGTTTGTTCTTTGGCTTCATAATTCACGGACGCTCATTCGACGGATTTACGGCGCTATTCTGGCAAAATCCCTTGCCCTTTGCAATAACTGCGGATTTCCGCGATGAAGTCTGCCATTTTCAAACCGGTGATCGATCGAATCGCCGACTCGATCCGCAATTTTTGTTACAATCGGTCTTCATCCGATGGAAGAGATCCGCAAATTTGCCCGCTATTACCGCCCGTACAAATGGCATTTCATTTTCGGCGTGGCGTTCATCTTTTGCGGAATGCTTTTCGGGCTTTATGTCCCATGGCTTATCGGTCAGGCAATCGATGACCTGCGGATCGGCGTTTATAACGGGACGCTGACGTTCACCCGGGTGACGGCGATCGTCGGCGTGATTCTCGCCGTATCGCTGATCAGCGGATCATTCCTTTTCTGGCAGCGGCGTCTCCTGATCAACGCCTCGCGGCATATCGAATACGACATGCGGCGCGATTTTTACGCGGCGCTCGCCGATCAGCCGCTTCAGTTCTTTCAGGAAAACCGGGTCGGCGACCTGATGGCGCGGGCGACAAATGATCTGGCCGCGGTCCGGCAGATCGTCGGGCCGATGATCCTTTATTCGTTCCAGGCGACATTTGCGCTGATGATCGTGCTGCCGATCCTTTTCAGCACGAGCGTCAAGCTGACGTTGCTGATGCTCATTCCGCTGCCGTTCGTATCGATCACGGTCAAGTTTCTCGGCGGACGGATACATGTCCAGTTTGAGCGCCTGCAAGAGTATTTTTCGAACATCACGGCGCGTGCACAAGAGAACCTGACCGGTGTCCGGGTCATTCGCGCATACGCACAGGAACAGCCCGAGATCGAGCGATTTCGGGAACTAAACAGCGATTACTCGGCCCAAAGCCTGCGGCTTGTAAAATATTCGGCGGCGATGCGACCGCTGCTTTTCTTTTTCATCGGTCTCGGGTTTGTGATCATTGTCGCCGTCGGCGTGCCGATGGCGATCCGTGGCGAGATCACGGCCGGCAATTTTACCGCCTACATTCTTTATCTGCAGCGGATGATCTGGTATCTGATCGCGCTCGGGTACGTCGTCAATCTTTACCAACGCGGAACGGCAAGCCTCAAGCGATTCAACGCGATCCTCGAAACCGAACCGAGGATCCGCGATGATGACGCGGCTCGTGACCTGCCGCCGATCAAAGGCCGGATCGAGTTTCGCGACCTGGATTTCGCTTACAACGGCAAGCCCGTATTGAAGAATATCGACCTCGATATTCAAGCGGGCAAAACGGTCGCGTTCGTCGGTCGGACGGGAAGCGGAAAGTCGACGCTCGTGAGCCTTGTCCCGCGCCTCATCGACGCGAAGCACGGATCGATTCTGATCGACGGTGTTCCGATCCGTGAATATCGCCTTGAGCAACTCAGACGCTCGATCGGGTTCGTGCCGCAAGAAACGTTTCTGTTCTCCGATACGATTGCCGAGAATATCGCCTTTGGGGTTGAGTCCGCGGAGCCCGCCGCCGGCGTTATTTCAGTCGAAAAATCGGCGGCGGTCGCTGGTCTTGCGGATGACATCAACGGATTTCCGTACAAGTATGAACAGCGCGTCGGAGAGCGCGGAATCACGCTTTCCGGCGGACAAAAACAGCGCACCGCAATCGCCCGCGCGGTGATGCGCGATCCGCGGATCCTGATTCTTGACGATTCGCTTTCGGCGGTCGATACTTACACCGAAGAAACGATTCTTCATAATCTGCGCGACGTTCGCGCCGAACGGACAACGCTGATCGTATCGCATCGCGTTTCAACGATCCGCGACGCCGATCTGATCTGCGTTCTCAACGACGGCCGGATAATCGAACGCGGAACGCATGAAGAACTGATCGTGCTCGGCGGCGAATACGCCGAACTTTATGAACGACAGTTGCTCGAAGAGGAGTTGGAAGCGACGGAATGAAGGGATTTGGGATTTGCGATTTGCGATTTTTGGGATTTTGGAGCCAGATCGCCGTCTACCGTCTACCGTCTACCGACTACCGACTACCGACTACCGACTGACATCTGGCGTCTGATATCTGAAGTCTGACTACCATGAAACGAACCGTTGAAGAACATTTTCGGACACTTTGTATTGTTTGGGCAGTGTTGCTTTTGTCCCAATTTATGTTTGTTTTTGTGCTCTCGCAGGCGAAAGCGGATGTTTTCAAGTTCGATCCGGCGGCGCCGGTGCTCGGGACGTCACCGGCGATCGTTATCGGTCTGGCATTGCTCGCGATCGTCAATCTGATCGTGTCGCACGTTATCAAGCGGCGTTGCTTTCTCGAAGCCATTGAGCGCAAGAGCACGCAGCTCGTTCAGACCGGGATCATCATCGCGTGCGCTTTCTGCGAGGCGATTTCAATCTTCGGAATGGTTCTCGCGTTCGCATTCTCGTATCAGTATTTCTTCGTTTGGTTTTTGCTCGGAATTCTCGGAATATTCTCACATATCCCGCGCCGGAAGGATCTGTACGCAGCCGTCGGATGAAACGGCAGGGTCGCCTACCGGAAATTCGATAGCAGAATCGCGTCTTTTTCCGTCTTGCCGCGGGCGACCGCAAATTTCGATCCGTCGCGGCTGACTGCCAATCTATAAACGTTATCCGGGAAGATAAAGAGCGGTTCGGAGATCGACTCGGGTTTTGGACGAAATAGAATTCTTGAGCCGTTTGCGTCGGATTCCGTCAAAAAGAAACCGCCGCCGTCGGGAGCCCATTCGAAATCCGTGGTTTGTCTCGGGAACTGTCGAACTGTTATGTCGTTTGGTTCGGAGACTCTCAGAAATCCAATCCGGGTCGAAAGATCCGAACGATCTCCGTCTTTGTCGGCAATTATCCCGAAAGCGAGGTGTTGCCCGTCACCCGAGAGACGCAGAAATCTCTCCGGAACAAACTTGCTCGAACGTACCAACGGTTCAAATTCCCCGGTGCCGATCCGATGCCTCACCACGGTGCTTCCGGTGTTTGATTTTTGTATGAAATAAAGGACTTCGCCATCGCGGGTAACCGCTGGATAGTCCTCTTCAGCGTTTTCATCGAGCCCCGAGATCTGTGCCGGATTTCCACCATTTGAATCAACCCTCCAAATGTGGCGCTTGCCGGACCGGGTTGATGAAAAGTAGATGTTTCCGGAATCGTCGACAACCGGATTCTCGTTTCGGTTGCCCGCCTCGTTCGTCAGTTGTACCGATGGGCCCGACAACTGAAGTGACCAGAGATCAACGTTGCCCGTGATCCGCGAAGAATAGTAAATGGTATCGTTCGATCCCCAGGTAAGACCCGCATTGCCATCGCGGCTTAGCTTTCCGTTGGTCAGCTGAACCGGCTCGCGATTCTTCGGATTGTCCACGATCCAGAGATGCGAATAAAACGTCTGCTGTTCTGCGATCAGTTTATCGCCGTCGGCAGATTGCGAAATATGCCGGTAAATATTCAGATCGTTCGTTATGCGGCGAAGCTGGCCGTCGTCGATTCCGATCTGCCACAATTGAAAGAACCGGTCATTTTCGCGCCCGACTAGCAAGATCCCTTTACCGTCCTTCTCCCAAAGCGTTTGCTCAATCTGCACCAATTTCGGCGTTGCAAGTCGTTGAAATCGTGCAGAATCGACATCAATCAGATGAATCGCCGAAGCTGTCGGTTCCTGGACGACGACCGACAGTCGCTTCCCGTCCGGCGACCAATCCGGAAATCCTGTTCGGTAAATCGTAAGCGGGAGGATTCGTTCCATGAGTGCCCGTTCAGTGCCGGATTCGATGTCGCGGACATAAACTACCCATTTTGAGGCTGCCGGATAAAAACGAATGAACGAGATCGCCTTACCGTCTGGGGACAGCCCGATTCCGCTCCACGAATTTTCGGCGATTCGCCGCGCGGCGCCGCCGAATCTTGAGACCTGAAACACATCACCCGCGGCATCCGTTCTTCGCTCATTTCTGAAGATCAAGCTCAGACCATCAAGCGAAAAGCGCAGATTTCCAAATATCGAATGGTCCGAGACCGTAATTTTGACGATGCTGTCAGTGCCGAGATCCTGGACATGGATCGCGCCGTCGCTGATAAAGGCAACGGTTTTCCCGTCCGGCGAAATAACCGGATTCGACACGGTGCCCGTGAACGTCAATCGTTTGAAAGCGACATTCTCGACCGGTGCGACATGCCGGCCGGTGGAGGTTCTGGATACATAGAACGCCGCCGCGAGTGTCACCGCGAGGACCACGATTGAAATCGCGCCAATGACTTCCAAACGGCGCTTGGCGGCCGTCGGCGAAGGATGCATCTCGTCCGTTCCCGCCTCGGAGGCGGTCTCTGAGACCGGCATGCCGAGCCGGAATCCGCGACGCGGAACGGTCTCAATCACAGAGGGCAACCCGCTTCCGTTATCAAGCAGCCTTCGAAGCGTGTATATGTTTTGGGTTAGATTGCTTTCTTCGACAAACGAGTCTGGCCACACGGCATCCATAATCTCCGACTTCGAAACCGTTTCACCGCGCGCTTCTACGATCACGGCGAGGACATCAAAAACCTTCGGAGGGAGCAATATCTCTTCATTGCCGCGCCAGAGCAGTTTTCTCCATCGATCGAGTCGGTAGTCTCCAAATCCTATGGTTTCGTTGGCTTTCGGCAGCATTCTTGATGCAATTTTGATGAAAAATTTGTCGTAACTTTAGGACTCTTAACAAGCCGATATGGAAAATCGTACTCGAATTCAAACGATTTTTCGAATTCCGAATGAAAAGAGCCGCGGCACAATTCGTCTTGTTATCTTCAGTTGCTTCCGTCATCGCTTGTGCCGACGGACTGTCCGCGGGATCGGTCCCGAGTTGCGACGATCGCTCTGCTTCGAGGTCGATGACGGTCTTTGGCTTTTTGAAATCCGTGCCTGCGGAAAATGCACTTCTCATCGCCGAAAACGAGAACGGTTCCGGATCATTTGTGAGATTGGCGGAAATCGGTTCGGCCGAAAACGGGCGACCGGTCAGGGTTCACGGAATGCTGATCCGGAACGATGAGGGTTGCGTACTTGTCGTTGAATCGATCGATTTGCTCGATCCAACCGAGGGTCGCAAGTGACAGTCGATTGATTCTTTTGATTTGCTAAGGACATCCGAAGCCGCCGTATGTACGGATTTCGGGTCGGGAGGTTTGTTAGATGGTGAGATTTGTTTTCCTAATGCTGCTTGCGCTGGCAACATCGTTTCCAGTTGTTGCTCAGTCAGACGCTGAATCGACGATTCAGGTCAACATGACGTTCGCGAGAAGCGACATCAATCGCGCACTCAACGACACAAACAATAGTACATCAGACGATATTCAACTCTTGTTGTTCGAGCCGGAAGCCTGGAAGGCAAGTCTTGCCCGGACCATCAAGGTGACACTCGCCGACTTTGCGACTAACTGGCAGGATCCGGTAAAGGACGTGCTTGAAGAATTGAGGGTGCTGATCAACACCCAGGGCAAGAGCCGTTCATGGAAACAGCCGCCGTTCAGCCGTCCGGCAGAGGAAACAATGGCAAAGTCAAAGTTCATTGCACATTACAAGGGTGCAACAGTCCTCAAGATCGGATCCAACTACAAGGACTGGAATATGTTCAAGAATTCGCTGGGAATTCCGACGAACCGTTTCATTCGCGGCCTTGCCCTGCTCAAGATCCCGAATCGGCCATATTGTCAGGCACAGGAATGGATCGTCAGGCAAACCTACGCCGGCGGACGATGGTCGGCCGCAAAAGTTGACAGCTTCGGGGGCGGCGGCTTCTTTATGAAGTGTGAATGATCCACGAGGCTCTGACGCTTGAGCGGCTGAAGATTCAGCCGTCCGATCTGCCAATTTGGAAATCGGACTCGCAGGCGATTACAACAAAGCGGCATATTCCCGTTACCACCCCCCGATCAAATTCCGGGAGTCGAGCTTTGGGCAATCGCCATCTCTATGCCGGGAACGGCGACTAGTGTATTGCCGGAGACGAGAAGTTACTTCCGTCGAGAGTTAGACCGGCATCGGTGAGGTAGCACTTGACGCCGGCGACAGACAAAACATCAGGGGCCAACTGGCCAAGAAAAAAACAGGAGCAGAAATCAAAAAATGAAAATCGTGATTATCGCAGCAATTGCATTTTCCGCAGCTCTCTTCGGTGCATGCGGATCGGGCGGCGCATCGGCCGTCGTGCTCAAGACCGGCGGGAAGGAAGTACCGGTGACAATCAAATCATCAATGTCCGACTACGGCAATGTTATCTCGACATCGCCCGGAAAGCCGCCGATTCAGACCTTCTCGCATTCAATATACTTTGCAAACTACGACATGGACGTGACCAACGTCGCAACCATGAAGAAGGCGCTCACATCACCCGAACAGGTGCGGATTATGATCGGGCTTCAGGGTGAAGAAGGCACGAAAAACGATTCGCCGTTCAAAGTCGGCACTTACAGCCTCAAGTCAGAAAGGTTCAACAAAGTCGCGACGGTAAGTATTTCAACTTTTGTCGACGGCAAGGAAAAGTCGACCAATTTCGATACGATGTCGAGCATGTCAAAGGCTGAGGGTGAGGTAAAGATCACCGCCGTCACCGCTGATTCCGTCAGCGGAGAGATAAACGTCACCGAGGGCGATGTATCACTCAAAGGAACCTTTACCGCCAAATTACCGAAAAAATAGACCAAACGAGGAGAATCAAATGAAGTTAATCAGTGTTTTGCTTATCGCCATCCTTTTGGCACTGCCGGTTTCCGCGTTCGATCAGCCGTACATGACGGCCGCGCGCAACGATCTCAATCAGGCACTCAACGCGCTGAAGCGGGCGACCGCCGACAAGGGCGGTCATCGTGAACGGGCGATCAGCCTCGTCAATCAGGCGATCGCAAAAGTCAACGCCGGCATCGCCTACGACGAGCGCAATCCAAACAATCGCGCGCGGCGCAACGACAATGACGGTCCGTTTGCGCGCCCCGTTGCTGACCAGCCCAACATGAAACTCGCGAAGGGGCATCTTCAGGCCGCGCTCGATAATCTTGGCCGCGCGACTGCCGACAAGGGCGGGTATCGGGTAGATGCGATGAAACTGATTCGCGAGGCGATTTCCGAAACTCAGAAGGGAATCGATTACGACCGGGCAAACTGATCTCCGCCGCGTGAGCGGCAATCAAAGTCGGGTTAATATCGACAAGTAAACTTCAGGCGTCGCCTGAATCAACGAGAAAATATGAAAATGAAAATTCTTGCAATCGGCGTCCTCGTAACCCTGATCGGCGCCTGCGGAGGCGGAAGCGATACCGCCAACAACACGAAACCCGCCGAAAACAAACCGGCGAATACCGCGGCGGCGAAGCCGACCATCGATCCGAATTACCAGGCGACGTTCCCGTTCAAGGAATTTCCGGCGGTCGATACGATCGCGAAGGCAGGCGAAGTCGTGCTTGTCCCGTCGTATAACTGGCTTCAGGAAGCGAATATCGAGGGAACGGACAAGACGACGATGATCTGGTACTCGCAAACCATGGCGACGCCCGGCGCCGAGATGTCAGACGTCAAGTTCATGTCCGACACGAAAAAGGTTCCGAACGCTTACATCGTTCCGGTTCCGGCCGGCGGCAAAGCGAAAAAGGGCGATGTCGTGCTGACATGGTGGCAATCGGGGTCGGGAATGCAGCGGGCGATCGTCGTCGATGACGCCAATCCGGCCGAACCGGTCGTCCGATATCTCGATCTCGACTACGATAATCCGGCGAAATCGAAGGACGGCAAGACGACGATCGGTCAGATGGATGAACAGCTCAAACCGAACTCGTTTTTCGTCATCAGCGCGATGATGTCGCCGGGAACGTCGGTCGCGGTTCAGGATGGTGACAAAATGAAGCATGCGATCGTGATCCGGGTCGCCGGCGACAAGGTTTTTGTCAAGGAATTTGCCGGCAAGATCGCGGTCTACGACCGTTCGCGCTGCACCGGCGTTCCGGTGACCCCGGCGGTCAAAGAAGGCGATAAGGTCAAAGGCGTGTGGGTCGGATCCTTCGAAAACGGCACAGTTACGAAAGTCGACGCCCGCAACGGCCGTGTGTTCATCAACTTCGACGTTGACAAGAAGGAAAAAGCGGTCGCCTTCGGCAACGTGATGAAGTAGTAGTCAGATGTCAGTCGTCAGACGTCAGAGCTTGGATTTCTTTTTCTGAACATTGCCGTCTGGCGACTGGCGTCTGCCGACTGATCCCGATCACAAAACGTCTCAAACGGCCATCGCGGAACTCGTAACTTGCATTGTACGGCACTTTCTTAAGGACTCCCGCCGCGTCGGCGATTTCGATGCCGCCAATCGAGTATGTAAGAGTTTCGCGATCGCCGTCCTTTGAGCGACTTGCCGGCTCGCCCTTCTTCTTGATCAGGTCTTTTGGCCCGATTCGCGTGTCCGACGCGATGCCGGCGCCTAAAAGCGCAGCCGAAAGCGACTCTTTCTTCCCGACAAAGATCCCAGATTCGGTAATGAAATGATCGACATTTTTGAGCGTGAAATGCGGCTTGGTGTAACTTTTCCCGGCGATGAAAACCTCCATCTCGACAACCATGAACCGATCCTCAAACGACGCGACTGACAGCCGCCAGACCTTATCGCCGAAATCGTTGTAGAAAAAGTAGGCGAAGTTGCCTTTCTCGTCGGTCGTCGGCGAATACGGTTCGAGAAACGCCTTGCCTGAAACGCGATCGCCTAATTTGACGTTATTGATCGACATTTCGGGGGTCGATTGGGCGACGGCCGGAATCGCAAAAACGACGAAAACGGCCAAAAAGCGGAGAATGTGGTTGAATTTTGAAGAAATCATCGGATTGACCAACTGGAAACAGGCTCGAGGGAGCGAAGGGGTTATGACAGATTCTATCAAACGGCGTTGCCGCCGACAACGAAATTATTCGATCGCGGCGCGGGCTCCGGAATTGCGGGATGCGGCCATGAACCGCGGTTTACTTCCAGGCGATTCTCGCGTCCAGTTCTCGGAATGCGTCGATCATCGAAAGAAATGCGGTCGTTCTTTCATCGACTTTGCTCATTGGCGTTTTGACCTTTCCGTCGGCGTATTTGGCCGTTATCGCAACGTTGCGCGTCGTCACCGATATCGAGTTGTTCCATTGCCGGAAGGCCTCGTTTCCGCCGACCGCCGCGCCCAAGGCGTTGAATTCCTCGATCGTGACGCGGCCTTTCCTTTCCGTTTTCTCAACCGTTTTCCACGCCTGGCCGGCCGGGTCGAACTTCTTGATGATCAACAGTTTGACGGCGCTTCCGTCGCGGTTGAAGGTGACCGTGACATTGCACGCCGAAT
>JBGASE010000210.1:0-5286 GCA_044229875.1 Pyrinomonadaceae bacterium
CCCGCAGCTGGCGCTGCGGGCTACATGCTGTCGCCCTCTTCGAGGGCTCAATCAATTGTCGCAAAACCTGGCGCTCTCAAAGTCCGAAGCAGTTGCAAAGGCGCTTCGGAATCGTCCGATAAATTGACTACGTAAATATGTGGTGAGTGCCGCAGTTTTGTTTCCTATTCTTATTTTCAACCGCCGGAAACGCGGCACAAATTCTAAGGAGACAAGATATGTTAATCAGATCATCGTTGGCAGCTTTCTTTTTTCTTTTTGCCCTCGGCATGACACTTAAAGCGTCAGCCCCGGTCAACGATAGTTTCGCCGGCGGAACCCCGATCGTAATAACCGCGGGTTCGACCTCGATCAATGCCACAAACATCGATGCGACTCGCGAAGCGTCTGAACCCGCTCATGCCGGCAACGCTGGCGGACGTTCCGTATGGTTCAACTTTACACCGACGCAGACTGCGGCGATACGAATCAACACAGTTGATACGTCACTCGACACGTTGCTAGCGGTTTACGTCGGAACCGATGTCGGCAATCTGACATTGGTCGGTTATAACGACGACTGCAGTAATACCTGCGGTCAGGCGAGTTCGGTCGACCTTATGATGGTCGCCGGAACGACCTACCACATCGCCGTCGACGGCTACAACGACAACGGTACCATCAGCACCGGTTCATTCCGACTTGTCCTGCTCGACAACGGAAGTCCGTTCGCGGACAATTTCGCTTCGGCCGTAAATCTCGGGTCATCATCCAAAGGGAGTATCGCAGGTACCAATTTCAACGCATCGGCGGAGGCCGGTGAGCCATCGGCATATACGTCGGCGAACCCGAACCCAAGGACGGTTTGGTATCGCTGGACTGCATCATCTACATTCAGCATGGCCTTTGAAGTGACCGACACATTCGATTCACAGTTCGCAGTCTTTACGTCAAATGCGGGCTCGCCGACATTTGCGCAACTGACAAAAGTGAAAGCCAACATCGATGCGATTCACTTTTCGCCAACGCGTTACAGGACAACGTTTCTCGCTGAGAGCGGTAAGACCTACTATCTGAAAATCGATTGGCACAATCTCAACACGGTTCCGTCCGATTCAGGCAATTTTCAGCTCAGGTACTATCCGAATCGTCTCGCCTATCAGGCAAATATGAGCGGACTTGCGCAAAAGGCGACGGTAATGGTGTTTCGGCCACAAAACGGAACCTGGTTCGGACTGACTGACCTTTTACAGTCAAATCCGGTCTATTTCAATTGGGGCCAGAACGGAGACACGCCGATCGCTGCTGATTTCGTTGGCGACGGCAACGCACGTTTGGCCGCGATAAGAAATTCGAACGGACAACGAATCTGGTTCATCGGATCTGGCGGTTCGACATTTTCTGCGATTCCGTTCGGCCTTTCGAGCGATAAGGTTGTAACGGGGGACTTCGACCTTGACGGTCGCGCAGATTTGGCAGCGATTCGCAACAACGGCCAAAACCTTGTTTGGTACGTTCGTCAGAGTTCGAACGGCGCGCTTCGGACTTTCATCTTCGGACTCCCCGCTGACCGACCGATTATCGGAGATTTCGACGGAGATGGCGGAACCGACGTTGCGGTAAGCCGGAGCTCAATTGAAGGCTTGACGTGGCACATCTTGAAAAGCAATTTAGGAAACTATAACCAATACGAGTCTCAATCGTTCGGCGACGCGCCCGACAAGCCGGCAGTTCAGGATTATGACGGTGACGGCCGGTCGGATATCGCGGTATACCGCCCGGGCAATGGGACCTGGTATATTCTTCGATCCGAAAGCGGACAGCTTCAAACCACGATGTTTGGGTCACCGGATGATAAACCGCAACCCGCGGACTATGATGGAGACGGAAAAGCCGATCTCGCCGTTTTCCGCCCGAGCCAAGGTCGTTGGTACTTCTGGCTAAGCGGAACCGATGCGCAATCGTCAATCGGATGGGGACTCGAGACCGACTATCCGGTGACGTCGTTCACATCGATGTCTTACTGAAACACATGAATAAGGTGACCCGATTTCCGAGTCACCTTATTTTTTGGCGCATTCAATCTTCCATCATGAACCGATTCCGCCAAGTTCGTCATTTCGGCAGCGATCCGCTATTCAACTCCGGGGCAATCCTCGATTTCGAAGGCAACGGCAAAATCGAACTCGGTGATGCCGCCGCGATCGTGGGTAGTCAGATCGATAATCGCATAGCCCCAACCAAAGGTGATGTCCGGGTGATGGTCGAAGTCTTCGGCGATCGCGCCGACTTTGTTGACAAAATCCAAACTCTCCGCGAAATTCGCGAATTCGAAACGCTTTGTCAGAAACGCGTCACGAATCGACCAACCTTCGATCGCCGACAATCGTTCGGCGATTTCTTCTTCTTCCAGTTTCCGGCGTTCCATCGGTTTTTCCGCTCCCTGACCTTTTGAGTTATAATTCTGTCTTTTCAGTATAACGACTTAAGAAATCGATATTCAAACAATGCGTCTTTTCATCATTTTGATCTTCATTTCGATCGCCGCAGCCTGCTCCGCGCCGGCCAAAAAACTCACGCCGCTGGAGACGATCCAGAGTTACTCCCGAGCCTTCAAGAAAAAGGATGCTGCCCAGATGAAGCGTCTGATGTCGCGTGAATCGATCAAGATGATCGAAGAGGAAGCAAAGGCACAGAACGCCGCGCCCGATGACGTTATTCTTCGCGAGACCTTGTTTTCCGAGACGACGACGTCGGTCAAATACAGAAACGTCCGCGAAGAAGAAGACACAGCTTCAATCGAGGTTGAGGACTCGACCGGGATCTGGAACACGGTTCATTTTGTCCGCGAAGAGGGATTCTGGAAGATCGACAAGAAGGGATTTGCGAACCAGATCGAAATGGAATCGCAGAAAAGCCAGGAAGAGCTTGACCGGATCATAAACGAAGGCAAGCAGCAGTAGGAGAAGATGTTGTCTTTGAGACTCAGAAAAATCGTGCTGGCGGCAATTGCCGCAATCATGATCACCGCGTGCTCGGACGCAACAACCGTTGAAACGCCATCAGCGGCGCTGAAATCGTACATCGCGGCGCAACAGAACGGCGATATCGCCGCGATGAAGCAATTGCTTTCGAGATCTTCGATCGAATTCATCGAAAAGAACGCGCGGGTTCAGAACAAGTCGATCGACGATATTCTGCGTGAAGAGACAAAGGTGCGGATCGCCGCGATTCCGGAAACGCGCAATGAGAAAATCGACGGCGAGACGGCGACGGTCGAGGTCAAGATCGACGAATCAGGGAAGAACGATCTCGTTTATCCGTTCGTACGCGAGGACGGAAAGTGGAAACTGGCGCGCGACAAACAGGTCGAGGCGATCCTGAAAAAGGCGAACGAAGCGCGTGAACAGCTGATCAAAGACGTCTCGAACGCATCGCGAACAAATTCGAACAGATAAACCGGAGGAAATGTGTCGAAAATCAAACCTTTCAGAGCCTTGCGGCCCGATGCCGTAAACGCCAAGGAAATCTCAAGTGTCCCGTATGACGTGCTCAACACGCGCGAGGCGCGGGCCATCGCGGACGGGAATCCGCTCAGCTTTCTTCATGTATCACGGTCCGAGATCGACCTGCCGGACGACACAAATCCTTACAGCGATGAAGTTTACGCAGCCGCAAAGGCGAATCTTGAACGGCTTCGGGCAGACGGCATTCTCAAGCAGGAGCAGACGCCGTGTCTCTACATCTATCAGCTCCAAATGGGCGACCGGATCCAGACAAGCGTCGTCGCCTGCTGCGCGATCGATGAATATGACAATGGTCTGATCAAAAAACATGAAAAGACGCGGCCGGATAAAGAAAATGACCGGACACGCCACATGATCGAACTGCGCGCGCAGACGGGGTTGATTTTTCTTTGCTATCGCGGCACGGCGGAGATCGATGCCTTGGTCGAAGAAGCGACGTCTCGCGATCCGCTGTTCAACTTTTGGGCGCCGGACGTGTTCGGAAATTCGATCCGAAACACGATCTGGAAGGTCGATGCTCCGGACCGGATCGTCACTGCTTTCGAATCCGTCCCGGAGATTTACATCGCCGACGGACACCATCGCGCCGCAAGCAGCTCGCGTGCCCGAGCGCACATGCGGGACGCGAATCCCGCCGATAACGGCACCGAAGAATACAACTATGTGATCGCCGCGCTTTTCCCGGCCGAGCAGCTTGAGATCCTTGCCTACAACCGCGTCGTCAAAGATCTCAACGGACTGACGGCTGACGGGTTTTTCGCGCAGACCGCTGAGGCCGGATTCGTGATCACCGAAACAAACGACCCGGTACCGTCGGAACCCGGTGAGATCTGCGTTTACTGCGAAGGGAAATGGCGGAAAATGATCTTCAACGTCGCGTACCTGATCGCGCCGTCGGTAATAGAATCGCTGGATGTCAGCCGGCTTGAGAACTTCGTGCTTCGCCCGATCCTTGGAATCGACGACGTCCGGACGGACAAACGGATCGACTTTGTCGGCGGAATCCGCGGAACGTCGGAGCTTGAAAAACTGGTCGATTCCGGCGAGTGGAAGATCGCGTTTTCAATGTTTCCGACGACCGTCGGACAGCTGCTCGACGTCTCTGACGAAGATCAGGTGATGCCGCCGAAATCGACGTGGTTCGAACCGAAACTGCGCGACGGTTTGCTGATTCACGAGATCTGAAATTGAATCCGGTCAGGTCGCGTACCAAACCGTCTTTACTTCGATCCAAAGTTCGTCGAGCATCGGCTTTTCAAGCGCCAGAAGGCCAGATCTGGTCGCGCCCGCAGGCATCTTGACGAACTTCAGAAGCCGGTCAAGAACCATTGCGCGTTTGCGTTCGGGAACCGTCCGCAACAGGTGCCACATGGTGACGGAATCTTCCTTGCCTGTTGCCCGTTTTCGGCGACCCCAAGCGTATAACCGCACTCGAGATCCGCCGCAACCGCCGATGGCGTATCGACGACAAACAGCCTCGGCGGCGCGAGGATCTTCGCCGATAGCCGGCCCGATCAAGCGCCAGACGATGTTCGCTGGAACCGGATTATGTTTGATGGTGCTTTCGCGATCTTCGTAAATGCCGTCGCAGATCCGCGCGAATTCGGCCTCCGTGATTCTCAACATTGCATGATTTTAGCTAAACTTCGTGGTTGAATTGTCTTTTTGATTCATCATCGACGGGTAAGACGGCCCGAATCCGGAGTTTCTTCCATTTTCTTTTCAAATAAAATACACTCGAATTCGTGTTTGAAACCGAAAGGCTGACAATCCGAAAAAT
>JBGASE010000035.1:0-23755 GCA_044229875.1 Pyrinomonadaceae bacterium
GTGAACATCGCGCCGCCCGCCCGATCGAAATTTCCGGTCACGATATTGATGACGTTGATCAGCCACTGGCAAAGTCCCCCGTACTTCTGGACCGAAACTCCCATTCGTCCGTAGCAGACGGCTGATTTTGCGGCCGCGAACTCACGCGCGATCCTCCTGACGGAATCGGCAGCCATTCCGGTGCGAACTTCCGCAAGTTCCGGGGTCAAATCACGGATCGCCGATTCCAGCGCTACAAACCCATCGGTAAATTCAGTCAACCGGCCAGGTTTCGTCAGTTTCTCGGCAAAGATGGTATTGACGATTGCGAGCAGTACAAACACATCGGATCCGGGCCGGATAAAGTGGTGTTCATCCGCAACCCGTGCCGATTCCGTCCGGCGCGGATCGATAAGAACGATCTTGCCGCCGCGGCTGCGGATCGCGTTGAGTCGGTTGAAGATGTCCGGCGCGGTCATCAGACTTCCGTTCGAGGCCAGCGGGTTTGCACCGAAAATCAGCATGAAGTCAGTTCGGTCGATATCCGGAATCGGAATCAGCAACGGATGGCCGAACATCGCCCAAGCGGCGAAGTGATGTGGCAGCTGGTCGACAGATGTCGCGGAATAATTGTTTTTGGTTCCGAGCGCCTTGAGCAAAGAACCGCTCGAGAGCATCGTTCCGAGATTGTGAACTGAAGGATTCCCCTGAAAAACGCCGATCGCGTCGCGTCCGAACCGATCCTGAATCGCGCGGATCCGTTCCGACGTTTCGCCAAGAGCTTCTTCCCAGCCGATCTCGAAGAAGTCGCGCCCGACACGTCGCATTGGCATTTTCAGGCGGTTTGGAGATTCATAGATTTCGGCAAGCGCGAGGGCTTTCGGACAAACGTGGCCTCGCGAAAACGGATCGAGCTTGTCGCCGCGTATAGAGCGAACCGTGCCATTTTCGTGTTCGATCTCGATTCCGCAAATGGCCTCGCAGAGATTGCATGTTCGGTAGTGTTTTTCAATCATTTGAGTTTGTATGGACGCAAACGCGGGAGCCAGCATCGAACGTTCTCCCGATAATCGCGGTACGCCGCGCCGAACCTGTTTTCGAGATCATCTTCCTCGAGCCGCCGATAAATAAATTGCCAGATCGCGGCGCCGAGCAACGAATAGACTATGACCGACGGCGATCCCCAAAACAAACCGACAGCGATTCCCTGGCCGATCCCTGAAATTGCCATCGGATTTCTGACGTAACCGTAGATCTTGCTGACGACCATGACGCTTGCCGAATCGACCGGGAGCGGAGTTCCCCGTCCGATACGCGACATCTCGATCGCGGCTGAAACGCCGATTGAACTCAGCAGTAAGAAGAGAATTGCCGACAGCCATTGTTGCAGCGTGAACTCAAATCGACTTATCGGGATCTTCGCCTCGATCTCCAAAATCACAAGCGGGATGACGATCAGGATCAGCGTCCAGACAACGACGATCTGGGCGAATGTCTTGAACATGATCCAGCGCGTGTTGCCGGGTCTTGACGTCCTGAACATTTCGGATGAAAGCGCCGGGGATAATCCGATCGCAAAATTGCCGGAGAGAATCGTGGTGCCGGCCATGATTGCGAATCCGAGCCAGCCCGTGTCGGTGATGAGCGCGAACGAAAGGCAGTAAATCGTTGCGAAGGCCGTCGCACCGGTCACAAACCAGATCGCCGGAATGACAAGCGAATGCCGCACGGCAATCAGGATCGCGACCGCGACCGATCCGCCGATCATCAAAACCATATCCGGGATCCGAAACGCCAAAAGCGGCGTCGGATCAGGTCCCATCGCAAACAAGGCCCGGGCTTCGTGATTGAACGTCAACGCTATCCACCAACCGGCAACGCCGATTGCCTGAAGAATAAAAAAGATGACTGCGTTCCGACGAACCAGATTCATAGCCGGGATTTCCGGTTTCCGCAGCTTGAGAAACCGACACGTGAACATTAGGCTAGTTGCGAATGGCAATCAAGCGGCTTACTGAAGAATTGAACAAGACGGCATGCACGGAACTGGCGGCGATCGATCCGGATCTCGGCCGGATCATTGACCGTTACGGATATCCGCCGCTTTGGGATCGCGAGCCCGGGTTCGCGACGCTCGTTCACATCATTCTCGAACAGCAGGTTTCGCTCGCCTCGGCGGTGGCGGCATTAAATAAACTGAAGGAAATGATCGGTGACGTAACGCCAGAAAATGTCGCCCGTCTAGATGATGCCGAATTGAGGCACTGTTATTTCTCGAAACAGAAATCGGCGTATGTCCGCGGGCTGGCGAATGAAATCATCGGATGCCGTTTCAATCTTGAACGCATTTCAGAATTATCGGATGCCGAGGCGCGGTCTGAACTGAAAATGATCAAGGGAATCGGCGACTGGACGGCGGACATTTATCTGTTGATGGCACTCCTCAGACCGGACGTGATGCCAAAGGGCGATCTCGCGCTCCATCTCGCTTACCGGAATCTGAAGCGGCTCGAAAACGCGCCGCATTCTGACGAGTTTCAAGTCATCGCCGAACGCTGGCGCCCGTATCGTGCTTCAGCGGCGCGGCTTTTGTGGCACTTTTATCTATCGTCAAAGAAAGATCAAAGATCGAGGTAGTTTCCAAATCGATTATTGATCCGATCTTCAAGGACCGCGCCGACCATTTCGCCGATCGTCTCAAACACGATTTCAAACGCCGCTTCTGCAATTGCTTCGAAGATGCCTTCCATGATCACCGGTACGCTTACTGATTCGTCGGAGTTCCTTGATTCCCATCAACGCCGCCCGCGGTTTGATTCGGAGTTCGGTTCATTGTTCTGCGGTTCGATCCGCCGTCGCCTGACCGGAGACGAAAGAACGATCGACGTCGTCGTGATACCGTAGGGCGTAAGTTTGTCGATCAGCGTCTGGAGGTGTCCGACGTCCGACACGGCGACTTTCATGATGAACGAATCGCCGCCGGTTCCGCGATGGCACTCAAGTATTTCCTTGGATTCCTTGACGGTTTCGATGATGTGAGAGTAATCGACTCCGGTGATGCTCATCCTGATGAACGCCGTGATCGGCAACCCGATCTTCGATGCGTCGATCTCGATCCGATAACCGGCGATGACACCCGCGTCCTCCAGCTTTCGGACACGCTCGATCACGGCCGGCGTCGTCAACCCGACGCGCCGCCCCAGTTCGGCATAGCTGACACGAGCGTCGTCCTGAAGTTCGTTCAGTATCTTCCAATCAATCGAGTCCATAATCTGATGTGGAATGATAATCGAGTCAATGCTTCATAATTTAAAGCATTTTCTACGACCGTCTTGATAATGTTAGTTCAACTGGCCCCAAAAACAAACCAAACCTATTCAAACCGATGATGCAATTCATTAAAATTGATTATTTGAAGATAACCTGAGATTTTCCGACCGCATCCAAGCCAAGAGGAGTTCCGATATGCTAATCGAAAATGTCGCGACGATCGCCGATCATGAAGTGTCGATCTCGAATTATAAAGTCAGCGATGAAGATTTGCCGGCCTTTATCGATCTTGAGTTTGAACACATCAACGAACTCCATCTCGACCATCCCGGCGCGAACGATCAGGAGTACCGGACGCGGCGGGATTACATTGCGTCGCTCGCCAAGAATTTCCGAGAAACCGGGGTGATCACGGACGTCGAATACACGCCGCGTGAGCAGCGTGTCTGGCGATATGTTGCCGAAGAACTCGAAGAGCTGCAGCAGAAATACGCGTCGCCGTTCTATCTGCGTGCAAAAAAGGACCTCGGGATCGGCACCGACCGAATTCCGCAGCTGACGGAAATGAATCGCCGGCTCAAAGAACTGACCGGATTCCGTCTTGCGCCGATCGAAGGATTGGTCGAAACCCGCGGATTCCTGTCGTGGCTTTCGTACCGGACGATGCTTTGCACGCAGTATATCCGTCACCATTCACATCCCGCGTATACGCCCGAACCCGACATCGTACACGAGGCGATCGGCCATATTCCGATGTTTACCAATCCGAACTTTGCCGATTTCTCTCAGTTCATCGGCCACGGTGCGCGGATCGCGAATGACCAACAGCTTGAGGAACTCGGACGGCTCTACTGGTTCACCGTCGAATTCGGACTGGTCGAACATGAAGGCGATATCAAGGCCTACGGTGCCGGATTGCTTTCGAGCTTCGGCGAGATCGAGCACGCGTTCTCTGACAAAGTCGAGCGCCGTCCGTTCGATCTCGAAGAAGTGATCAATCACGAGTTCAATTACTCGGACATGCAGAAAGTGCTTTATGTGATTCCTTCGTACGCGGAACTCAAGGAAGTGACCAGAAAGTATATCGAGAGTTTTTAAGCGTAAATTAGATCTTTGAAAACTTGGCCCAAGGTGTCGATCCAGGATCGATCATGAATTGCCGTTCGCTTTAGCGAACGGAATCATTCTATAAATTATTGTTCGGCTTTAGCCGAAATAGTCATCATCACAACTTCACACACAGGAGGAGGAAGCATGTCTCATATCAAAGTTTGGCTGCACTTTGTGTGGTCGACAAAAAACCGTAAACCATTGCTCACCGATGAAATTCGACAGAGTGTCTTTAGTCATATTCGGGAAAATGCCCGAAAAAAATCGATATTCTTGGATTTCATCAATGGATTCGTTGATCATGTACATTGTCTGATTTCGTTGGGTTCCAACCAGACAATTGAGAAAATCATGCAATTGATAAAAGGCGAATCATCACATTGGATCAATCAAAACAACCTATGCAGTGATCAATTTCAGTGGCAAGACGATTATTTTGTCGTGTCTGTCAGTGAATCGTTGGTCGATGACGTCCGCGATTATATACGGAACCAAGAAACCCATCACGCGAAGAGGTCTTTTGACGATGAATACGAAGACTTCTTGATTCGAGCTGGCTTTTCGAAAATAAAGGACGAAAAGTTCGGCTAAAGCCGATCAGGCACGAATTTACGATTCCGTTCGCTGAAGCGAACGGCAATTCATAAATCCAATCATCTGAACTCCGTTTTCGCACCTTTGGCCCGAGTTTTGGATAACAAAGAGCAAGAAATATTTAGAGGCAATTATGAACGAACAAAATCCATTGGGACTTAAGAAAATCCATCATGTTGAATTTTACGTCGGCAACGCCAAGCAGGCTGAGTTTTATTACCGCAAGGCGTTCGGATTTTCACGCGTTGCATACTCGGGGCTCGAGACGGGAAACCGTGAAACGACAAGCTATGTCCTGAGCCAAAACCGCATCAATTTTGTTTTGACGACGCCGCTTTCGCCTGAGCACCCGGCGGCCGATCATATCAAGCTTCATGGCGATGGCGTCAAAGACATCGCGTTTCTTGTTGAGGACGCCGATCACGCATTCAATGAAGCAGTTCGGCGCGGAGCTCGTGCGTTTGTCGAACCGCACGATTGGCAGGACGAAAACGGGTCTGTCCGCCGCGCCGCGATCCATACCTACGGCGACACGATCCATTCGCTGATCTCATATAACAACAACAACAACGGCCACAATTATTCAGGACCGTTCCTTCCGGGATTCATCAAACAGGAAGTCGCCGGTGAAAGCGTCGGACTGCAGCTTGTCGATCACATCGTCGGCAACGTCGAAGTCGGCAAAATGAACTATTGGTGCGACTTCTATCGCGACGTGCTCGGGTTCTTCCGATACATCACGTTCGACGACAAGGACATTTCGACCGAGTATTCGGCGCTGATGTCGATCGTCATGAGCGACGGCGGCCACAACATCAAATTCCCGATCAACGAACCAGCCGAAGGCAAAGGCGGAAAATCGCAGATTCAGGAGTATATTGACTTTTATCGATCTGCGGGCGCACAGCACGTCGCGCTGCTTTGCAAGGACATTCTTCATACGGTTGCCAAACTTCAGGAAAACGGCGTTGAGTTTCTCCGGGTTCCGGATACGTATTACGACGAGATCCCGGACCGCGTCGGTGAGATCGATGAGAGCATTGAGGATCTGAAACGCCTCGGGTTGCTGGTTGACCGTGATGACGAAGGCTATCTGCTTCAGATCTTTACCAAACCGGTCGAAGACCGTCCGACCGTCTTTTACGAGATCCTTCAACGCAAGGGCTGCAAGGGATTCGGCAAAGGTAACTTCAAGGCGTTGTTTGTTTCGATCGAGGAAGAACAGCGGAGACGCGGCAACCTTTAACCAAGTTTGGAGTTCCGCCTTCAGGCGGCCCACGAGCTAAAGCTATGAATCCAATTGCCAGTGAACAAAAACTGCAATATCAATCAGGTTTCGGTAACGAATTTGCGACCGAAGCCGTCAAGGGAGCGCTTCCGATCGGGATGAACTCGCCGCAGAAAGCGCCGCTCGGACTCTACGCCGAGCAGTTTTCGGGTACCGCGTTTACTGTTCCGAGGGCTTGGAACAAACGCACATGGGAATATCGGATCCGGCCGTCGGTGCTTCACAAGCCATTCGAGCGGATCAACAGCGGGCGATGGGAAAGTCGGTTTGATACTGAAAACGTGACGCCGAATCAGCTCCGTTGGAATCCGGTCCCGATTCCCGAGGTCGCGACCGATTTCATCGACGGCATCGTGACGATCGCCGGTAACGGTGATCTCTTCTCGCAGGCCGGCATCGGTATCCACGTTTACGCATGCAACACGACGATGACCGATCGGTTCTTTTACAATGCCGACGGCGAAATGCTCGTCGTCGCCGAGCATAACCGCGTCCGCTTCCTGACCGAACTCGGAATACTTGAGATCGGCTCGGGCGAGATCGCGGTCATTCCGCGCGGACTCAAATTTCGCGTCGAACTTCCGGATGGCTCAGCACGCGGATACATTTGCGAAAACTACGGATCGCTTTTCCGGTTGCCTGATCTCGGACCGATCGGTGCCAACGGACTGGCAAATCCCCGTGATTTCGAAACGCCCGTCGCGTGGTTTGAAGATCGCGAAGGCGAGTTCGAACTGGTCGCGAAATTTGGCGGAAATCTCTGGCGCTGCGATATTTCGAGTTCACCGCTCGACGTCGTCGGCTGGCACGGAAACTTCGCACCGTACAAGTTTGATCTGCGTAGATTCAACACCATCGGATCGATTTCGTACGATCATCCTGATCCATCGATCTTTACCGTTCTGACAAGTCCGTCCGGGGAACCGGGCGTCGCCAACTGTGATTTTGCGATCTTCCCGGAACGGTGGCTGGTTGCGGAAAACACTTTCCGGCCGCCGTGGTACCACCGCAACTACATGTCCGAATACATGGGACTTTGTTACGGACAATACGATGCGAAGGAGGAAGGATTTGTTCCGGGCGGCGGCTCGCTCCACAACTGCATGTCCGCGCACGGTCCTGACGCTGAGGCTTTTGAGAAGGCGTCGAATCACGATCTTCAGCCGCAGAAGTTGACCGGAACCATGGCGTTCATGTTTGAATCGCGATATCTCATCCGGCCGACAAGTCAGGCCATGAACTCAGGTTTGCTTCAGGCCGATTACTTCGAATGCTGGCAAGGGCTGAAGAAAAACTTCAACGGCTGATGAACGCGAAAACACTTCTCATCGTGATTATAGCCGCCGCCGCACTCGCACTTCCGGGATGCGGCGGTGATTTGCCATCGGTACCTCAGGTAGCCGTACCTGCAACGGTCGAAGGACAGGAAATTTCAGCGCGAATGTCTGACGAGGCGGTTCTCAAAGTTTTCCGCGTCGACATCTCAAAGGCCGAGAAGCGATCCGAAACGGTCGCGAACGGCTCCGTAACGACTTACGTTCAGGGATCGCAGGAAGTTACCATCTCCCGCACGGGCTCACCGCCGCTCTACATCGTCGCCTTCGGGCCGATTTCCGGAACCTGGAAGGCCGACCGTTAGAAACCGCAAAAATCCGCGCATCTGTTGGCAAGCAGGCTGAAAAACCTTAAGATAATGCTGAGTTATTCGGTTATTACGATTTCTACGCCCAATGGTTGAAAACCCCAAAGCATCGGTTCGCGCACTTTTGACGGAAGTCATTGACTACGCCGGACTTTTCCCGCCGTCTCAAGTCTCGATGCAAGAGGCTGTGCTCAATTACGCAACATATCGTGCAAGCAATTATCGCTGGATGTTGGGTCGATTCGTCGTGCCGCTGGCCCGGCTCGACGAGTTTCTCGAAGCGGCCGGCGATTTCATTTCGCACGAAACCTATGATCCCTGGCGGCTCAGCGTTCTCGCCGGCGAAGACATTTATCAGACGATCAAACAGATCGAGGATTTCAACGTCAGGAACACGCCTCATGCCATTTGTGACACGCTTGAAGTTCGCGCTAATACCGAGTCGAAAATTCAGAACACGTCCAATGCTCTGCCTGATTTTCTGCGGGCATTTTTTGAAATCCCGACGGACGACCGGCTGGCGGATCTGATCACCGCGATCGCGATCAACGGACAAAGCGCGAAGATCCGGACGGGCGGCGTGACGGCCGATGAATTTCCGACCGTTCGGAAGATCATTCAGTTCATGCGTGTTTGCCTGGCGGCAAACGTTCCGTTCAAAGCAACGGCCGGACTTCATCATCCATTGCGTTGTTTCAAGCCGCTGACCTATGAGCCGGACGCGCCGTGCGGAACGATGAACGGCTTCCTGAATTTGTTTTTGGCGACCGGTTATGCACATGCCGGTTATCAGCCGACGATTCTTGAGGAAATTCTTGAAGACGAGTTCGAAGAAAGTTTTGAGTTTACAGATGAAGGTGTCGCCTGGCACGGCGATTACTTTTTGACAACCCGTCAGATTGAACTCATGCGGCAGCGAAACGCGATTTCGTTTGGCAGCTGCTCATTCGACGAGCCGATCGCGGATCTTCGCGGGATCGAGCTATTGTAGCTGCGGGCCGAATTTTCCACGATTTGACCGTGTGCTATGATTTGAACATTGACTCCCGACAAACGACACCTGGTCGAACCAGCATCTTATGAAATTCTGCCCTACCTGCGAAACTCGTTATGACGAGGAAATTCTGCGATTCTGTACCAAGGACGGCACGCCGTTGATCGATGAAGACCAGCCGAACTTTGTCGCTTCGGCGGACAATGCCGAAGCCGCCGAAGAGATGGATTTTGGCGAAGAGACGGTCATCAGACTCGAGAAGCCATCCGTACCGAAGCCGCCGCCCGATCCCGAAATTCACCGCAGCGATCAGCCGCGGATCGTGATTCCGATGAACGAAGAGCGCGCCGAACAACGGGTTCGGGCTCGCCAGATCCCGCCGTATCAGCCGATACAGCCAAAATCGAGCACGGCAAAGGTCGTCGTGCTCACTATCCTCGGAACAATCGGTGTTCTCGCGTTCGGATTTACGCTTTTTTATCTGCTGCAGACGAACGATGACGCGGCGAACACGAACTTGAACGTCAATACGAATCCGCCGAATGCGAACATGAATGTCAATCTGAACACGAATCTCGGACTCGGCAATTTCAACTACAACCTCAATACCAACATTGCACTCAATACGAACATCGCGCTCAATCTGAATACCAACGCCAACCGGACACCGTCGCCGACGCCGAAACCGAGTCCGTCGCCGACGTCGTCCAACGTCAACGTAAATCTCTCGGAGTCGAATATGTCGACGCCGACGCCGCGACCGACGACTTCGGCGACGCCGGCGCCGCCGCCGCGAACATCGCCTTCTGTTCCGAAGTCGAGCAACGCAAATCACTGATCCAACAAGAAAGGTCGCTCATGGCGACCTTTTCGTTTATGTTCCGCGCATCTCGACTGCCCTTTCAACCGCACGTCTGGGATCGATCACGCCCCAGCCCTGGCGGTCAACCTCGTAATGAGGCAAACGTTCGGCCGAAGAAATCAGGATTCGTTTGACTTGTTGCGGCGTCAGCTCGGGATTCGCTTCCAGCATCTGTGCAATTACGCTCGAAACGATCGGAGCGGCAAAAGATGTTCCGTCAACATACTTGTAATGCGCGGTGATGACACTTTCACGACGCCGTTTGAGCGCGACGATCTGCCGGATCGAATGCACCGGACGGTCGAGCGCGGCATCAAGCTCGGCGTCGATCTTCGGATTCGCCCGGATTATCGAATGCAGATCGGCATCGTCTGCCTGATCGAGCTTTTCCAAAAGTTCGGCTTGCTGCGCGGTCGGAGTGTTCGGGAGAATCGGTGCCGGAACCCATATCGACGGCGCGATCACTTCGGGCTTCTGGAATCCGTCGAGCGTCGGTCCGTAGCTCGACCGATACATTCCGCGCTTCGCCCGATTCAGTGAATTGTTGTCGTCCAGTCCGCCGACCGCGATTGACGACGGCGCCGATGCCGGCGGGAAAACCGGATGGTTCGGCAAATGACCGGCGTTACCGACGGCGCAGACAACTGTCAATCCCTTCGACGCACATTCTTCGACCATTTGCGAAAGCGAGTCATGCAGATAGCTTTGTTCAAAGTCTCCGCCGGCCGAGATGTTGATGATCCTGATGTTGTATTTCGTTCGGTTTGAAAGTACCCATTCCAATCCGTCTTCGATGTTCTGTTCCGTGATCCGTCCGGTTCGCGCCAGTTTGACAAGCACAACGTCGGATTCAGGCGCGATTCCGCGATAAAAACCATTTGAGAGCGAACCGTTTCCGGCCGCGACAACGCTTGTCATCATTCCGTGCCAGCTCGCGACGTCCGATTGAAAAAGCGATGTCAGGTCGCCGTCGGCCTGCATCATGTTGCGATATCCGACGATCCGGTTGTTCGGTGTCGTCAGATCGACATGCGGAAAGAATCCGGAATCGAGAAAGGCGATCGTCACGCCCTTTCCGGTGAAGCGCTCGTCCGCATCGAGCCGGAGCGGTGTCGAAAGAACCCGCGAACCGTCCTTTTGAAGTGCCGCATCGGTCAGAATCTGATCTTTTGCGCGTTCAAACAGCCTGACGCAACGGGCACAAACGGCTTCGAATTCGCTCGTACCCGGCGCATTTGCCCGAATCAGTTGAGCGAGTTCATCTTCAAGGACCGCAAGCGGAACATATTCTTCACGAGCCTCGCGTGAGCAGACCGGACAAACCTGTTCGCCGGCTGCGATATCGGCCGTTGTCAGATGTCTGGAAAGCTGTAAGGACTCTTGCGGTGTCATGATCGGAGGTTTCAGTTTTTCACAAAAACAACTAAAATCAAAACCGTCGACCGTTGACGGTTACATCTTTATTCTACTCTATTTACGCGCCCTGAAACCTGTGAATTCGCGAAAAACAGTTGGACTTGCATTGTCGGGCGGCGCGGCCCGGGGCTTCGCGCATCTTGGCGTCGTGCGCGCGTTGGCGGCGCATGGAATCCCGATAGATTTCATCGCCGGAACAAGCGCCGGTTCGATCGTCGGGGCCGCGCTGGCTTGCGGACTGACGGTCGAAGAGATCGTCGCTATCGGCAAAAAGATGAGTTGGTTCAAGGTCTCCGGGTTTCCATATTCGGCAAAGGGATTATTGTCGAATGCGCCGATGGGTGAGCTGCTGGCGGCCAGTCTTCCGTTCAAACGGATCGAAGAATTGCCGATCCCGTTTGCGGCCGTCGCCTGTTCGCTTGAGACCGGCCGCAAGGTGATCTTCCGTGACGAAGGCGATCTGATTACCGCGATCCGTGCCAGTTGCGCGATACCGGGCGTTTTCGTGCCGGTCGAATATGACGGTCAGAATCTGATCGACGGCGGTGTCGTTTCGCTGGTGCCGGCAAAAACCGTCAAACAGCTCGGCGCCGATGTCGTGATCGCGATCGACGTCAACGCCGCCGGAGCCACATACTGGAGTTCGCCGTCGACGTTTCTCGGCGTTCTGTTTCAATCGGCGATGCTTTTGTTGAGAACGGCGGGGAAAGGCCAGCATTATCGGGCCGATGTCGTCATCGTACCGGAGATCGCACATTTGCGGCCTGACGAGATCGGTAAAATGGATGAGTTCATCGAGCTTGGCGAACAGGCCGCGCTCGGCAAAATCGATGAAATAAAAAGACTTGTTTTCGGAGAATCGCCTTAGTCGATCCGGATTTGTGCGCGACGTGCTTCTTCTTCAACGCTTCGCCATTCGGCCAGCAATCCGGCCCTCAGCTGTTCAAGAAAAAGAATCTGAGCATCTGCATCGTTTGAACTTCCGACGCTGACGATCACCGGCGACAAATAGCCTCCGCGATAGTATCCGCCGCGCGGCCGCTGATTCATGAATGCGTAATTGCCAACCGAACGATTGAAGACATCGTTCGAATTCGGGTACATTCGCGAGATATCGGTCACCGTCTGAAGGTTTGTCGGCAATTGCGGCTGCGCCGGACGAGGGTTGAACCGATCGCGATAGCCGTAACTCTGAAATGCAAAACTCCAATAGACCGCCGGTTGACTGAAAGCCGTTCCGCGAATTCCGCGCAGATACAAGAGCTGAGAATTGACCGACGCAAGTTGCGATCTGACGAGGTTGGCGCGGTCGATTATCGACGATTCCTCGGCTTCGCGGCGCGCCCGCAATTCGTTCGAATATTCGTCAAACTCACGACGTCGTCGTTCGTTGTTCTTCTCGATCTCCTCCGGCGACGGCATTCCGAGACGGCCGTAATTCTTGCGATAATCCTCTTCGGCCTTCAGCCGTTCCTGTTTGAATTTTTCGAGATCGGAGTTCGTCACGGTTCGCGTTTGGGCGCCAACCGTGACGATCGAAACCAGGATCAATAGCAATGATTTCATAGCACTTACGATGTGACTGTTCGGATCCGGGTTTTCTGTAAACTCAGAATCCGAAACTGAGTCCGACCCGGCCATTGCGGCCAACTGTTCTGAATCCGTTCTCATAATACTCGTTGTCGAACAAATTCTCGATCGTGCCGAATAGCCGGAAGTTCAGTTTGCCCTCGCGCAGTCGGAACGCATAGCCCGCCGTCAGGTCGGCGCGCCGATTACCGTCGAACCGGTAAACGTAGGTTCCGAACGTCGAGTTGCTGAAGATCGGCGCCAAATAATCGCTCGTGGCAAGCAGATCGGCGTTGATCCAAAAGTCCTTGAAACGTTGCGTCGCGACGATCGTGAACTGATGGACGGGAACGCCATAACTGCGGCGGTCAGTGCTCGCAAGCGTCGCCGGCGGCAAAGAAGTCAGGCGCCGGAAAGCACGCAGGTCGCTGTTTACGATCGCGTAGGTCGCGACGATGTCCGTCGATTTCGTCGGTTCAGCCGAAATCGTAAATTCGGCACCGCGCGAAAAATGCCGATCGGCGTTGAAATAAGACGGAGCGCCGAAATCGTCGGTCGGAAGATAAGCGATCTCGTCGCGGATCTCGTTGTAAAAATAGGTCGCGCTGAGCTTCAGACGATTGCCGAAAAAGCTCTGATCAATGCCGAAGTCGGCCGCCAGCGATCGTTCGGGTTTGAGTTCCGGATTACCGAGTCCGAAGAACGCCCCGAGAAAGAAGTATGAACCGAACCGTTCATAAAGCGACGGAACGCGGTAACCGTTGCCGATATGCGATCGGATCTTTGTCCGGGTGTTCGCGAAATAATACGAGACCGAGCCGTCGCCGGTATATGACGCAGGCGGTTCGGTCACGGAATTGAATCGGTTCGGAAAACTTGCCGAACTGAACGTCGGCCGTTCGAGCGCGAACCACTGGGCACGGAACGCGCCCGAGAACTGAAGCCGACGTTCGAAGAATCCGACAAGATCCTGGACGAAAATCGTGTTGGATGACTGCCGCGCGTTGAGCGAGAAGTTGTTCGCCGGCGTTACAAACTCGCCGTCGTTCCCGAACCGCTCTCGCTCATGCTCAAACCCGACGGTCAGCATGTTTCCCTTTGCCGACCAATCGAGCCGTCCACTGAAGGTGTGGATGTGGCCGTCGAATCGGTAGCTCTCATCGCCCGAAAACGGCTGAAACCCGGTTCCGCGCGGACCGTTTGTGTTCAGCCGCGACGTTCGTACGCCCGAATAATAACCCTGGAACATGAGTCCCGGCGAAAATGCGTGGTTGACGACAAATTGTCCGCTGAAGAACTTCGAACGCTGCCGATTGTCCGGATCGTTCGCATCGGCGATGAAATTCACGTTCGGAATCGCTTCGATGACCGTGGCGGTCGACGGCAGCGTCCCGAGCGTGTCAGGGCTGTTGTTGAGCTTGACATATGCGTCCGAGAAAAAGATGCGGCCAGAAAAAGTCGTCGTCGAGGTCGGTTTGAATTCGATCCGCGTCTGAAGATTCGTGTTGTCCGCCCGATCGTCGCCGTCGACTCCTTTCGTATAAGCGGTTCGCGAGAACCCGGCATTGAAACCGATCTTGTCATCGAGCATGCCGCGCGAGATATTGCCGCGGAAACGGCCGAGCCCGAGCCCGCCGAACGCTCCCGAAAGATTGCCGTGCCAGCCCGGAACGTTCGGAACCGGCGTTTGAAAATCGACCGCGCCGCCGATTGCATTGGTTCCGTAAAGCGATGATCCGGCGCCGCGCAAAACCTCGATCTTGCTAACACTCGTAAGCGTGAAATCGCTGAGGAATGCAGATGCGTCGCCGGTGATCGACGAAGCATCGCGGAACCGAATTCCGTCGATCAGCACGGCAGTGTCCTGGTTGCGCAAGCCGCGGGTCTTGATCCCTGCGGTCCGGCCGAATCCGCCAAGCTGCTGCACCCTGAATCCGGGAATCGTCCGCAGTGAGTCGACGAGTGAAAAATCTGCCCGATCGCGCATTTCCTGAGCGTCGATCGATCCGACCGTTTTCGAAACCTGTTCGGCAACCTGATTTGTATCGGCCGCGATCGTCACGTATTCGCGCACCGAAATGTCGCTTCGGTACACATCGAGTGTCAGCGTCAGGTCAATCGTTTTAGTCTGTCCGGCTTTGACGCTCGTCGCCGAAAACGCGCCGCCGAGCCCGGCGCCATCCAGTCCCGGCGCACTCGGAGCGTCACGCTTTTCGGCCCAGATCTGATAGTCTCCCGGCGTCAGGTTTTCGAACCGGTAAACGCCGTTGGCATCGGTTGTGGTCGTGAGAACCTTAAGCGGCAGTGAAGCGACGTTGATCTTGACAACGGCTCCGGCGCTCGGTTGACCGTTGAGCGTCACGGTGCCGGTGATGGTCGCGCTTTGCTGCGCAAGCGCCGACATACAAAAGACGGCGACAAAAAAAGCTGAATAAATGTACTTCATATTTCTCCCTTCCCGCCCAGCGCGGGATTCGGTTATGGGCCAGGCCAACCAATGCGAAGTTCCAGACTTTCGATTCCGAAGCTTTGATGCGACGGAACCGAACTACTGTTGCGTGGGCAGTGCCGGTCCTTCCCCGGACTTCCTTCAGATTGTCGGCAACGTTGACCGTCAATTCATTTGACGATCAGTAAACTGCGGTCACTCGGACCTTTTCACTCGACGGATTTTTATCAAGCAGAACACTCACGTTGAAAACAGTGAGGATGTTTTCCTCCGTCAGTACCTCTTCCGGAGCGCCGTCGGCGACGATCCGGCCGTTCGCGAGCAGGATCAGCTCATCAGCGAATTCGGACGCCAGATTCAGATCATGGGTGATGATGATCGCCGCCGATTCGCATGTCCGGCATCGTTCGCGGACAAGCCGGAACATCATCGCCTGATGCGCCAGATCGAGGTTTGCGGTCGGTTCATCGAGCAGCAGAATGCGGGCCTCGGTCGCGAGTGCGCGGGCAAGTACGACACGTTGCCGCTCGCCGCCGGAAAGCTCGTTCATTAATCTGCGTTCGAATCCGCGGAGATCGCAAAGTTCAAGCGCCGTCCGTGCGACGCCATGATCGGCGGCTGTTTCCCAGCCGATCGCGGCACCGTGCGCAAACCGGCCGGCAAGCACGAATTCGGCGACCGTGATCGGGAATCGGGTCTCGGTCTCCTGCGCGACGACCGCGATCCGCCGCGCAATCTCGCTTCGCGAAAATTCGATCAGCGGTTTGCCGCCGAGCGTGATCGATCCGGCTGAGATCGGCAAACTGCCGTTCAGCGCCTTGAGCAGCGTCGTTTTGCCGGCACCGTTGGCACCGACCAAGGCGATCGTCTTGCCGGCGACAAGCTCGATCGAAACGCCCGAAACGATCGGCGCCGAGCTGTAACAGATATCGATTGACATTGCCTTGAGCATCCAGATTCGTTAAGTCCTGCGCAAAAGATAAATGAACAGCGGCGCGCCGATCAGTGCCGTGATCGCGCCGACCGGGAGTTCGCGCGGCGCGATCGCAGTCCGTGCAAAAGTATCGGCGCAGACGACGAATATCGCACCGGCGAGCGCCGAAAAAGGGACGACCAGACGGTTGTCGCTGCCGATCATCATTCTCATCAAATGCGGAACGATCAGTCCGACGTATCCGACGGAGCCGCTCGCCGCGACCGAGATCCCGACCAACGCCGCCGCGGTTGAAAAGACGATCAGCCTGACGCGTTTGACCTCGACGCCGAAATCGAATGCGTCGCGTTCGCCGATCATCATCAGATTCAACGCCCGACCCTGTGAGGTCAGAACGATCGTTCCGACGACCGACACCGCAAGCGTGATCCAGAATCCTGATTTTGTCGCCTGTGAGAGATCGCCGAGAAGCCAGAAAGTGAACGATCTGAGTCGTGTCGCGTCGAGCAAAGAAGTCAACAGCACGATCACCGATGAAAGAAACGTGGTGACGATCACACCCGACAGAACCAGTCGCTCAACGTTCATTCCGGCACGCGACTGAGCCATTTGATAAACGGTGAAAGTTGCCAGCGCCGCGCCCGCAAAAGCAAGGACCGGCCGCGCCGCTTCAAAATCAGCAAAGAGAACGAACGCGAGCATCGTGCCGAGCGCCGCGCCGTTTGAAACGCCGAGAAGATAAGGTTCGGCAAGCGGATTTCGCAGCAACGATTGGAGACTGGCGCCGGCGACGGCGAGGCTTGCGCCAACCGTTGCGCCTAGCAAGACGCGCGGAAGCCTGATGTCAAAAAGAATCGTCGCTTGAGATTGAGAGAGATCGAGAAAATTGAGACGCTCGCTTCCAAAGATCGCCCCGATCAGAATCACGGTCAAGAGCAGCGCGGCCAATACCGCACCGATCGCTTTACCGCGCCCTGCCTTCAATGTCGGATCGATCGTCATTGTTTGAACAGTTCGGGATGGAGCACGGCGGCGATCTTCTCAAGCGCATCGACGACCCGCGGTCCAGGGCGCGACATTATGTCCGCGTTGATTCGGAAGACACGTGAATCGCGCGTCGCGCGTGAATTGCGAAAGGCATCCGAAGGCCGTGGATTGTCAGGGCTGTCCGAAAGGATGATGATCTCCGGATCGAGCGCCAGCGCCGACTCTTTGCTCAATTGGAGATAGGCGTTCTCAAGTTGGCCGGTAGCAGAAACGCCGCCCGCGCGGCTGATCAGATCTGTCAGATATGAGCCGCGGCCGATCGTGTAAAGAGAACCGTCGAGCTGCACGAAAACCGTCGGCTGCGGTGCGTCCTTGACCTTGTTTTCGATCGTCGAAACGCGGTTCTTCATCGATGCGATCAACTCCGCGGCGCGGGGCGTTCGGTAAACTTCCCCGATCATCTCAATGCTTTTGTAAATTCCGTCAAGCGAGTTCGGGTTGCTGACGACGACCGATATCTTCTGATCGCCGAGCGTCTTCGTAAACGTCTCAAGCTGTGACGCGGTCGAAACAAAAACGATGTCGGGCTTGAGCGCGATGATCGTTTCGATGTTCGGCTTCATCGTATCGCCGATCTTCGCGACGCGCTTCGCATCCTCTGGAAAATCGCAGTATGTGGTGACACCGACCAACGTCTCGCCGGCGCCGATGGCGTAGATGATTTCGGTCAGATTCGGAGCCAAAGAAACTGCTCGGGTGATCCGTTCCGGAACTACGACGACATTCCCGAGATCGTCGCGGATGGCACGCCCGGCACCGGCCGGTTCCGGCGGCAACGATGAATTGCGCGACGGCGATCGGTCGCAGCCGATCGCGCAAGAAAGGAGCACAAGAACTAAAATGGAACTTAAAACACGGATCATAAAATCAAAAAACCCTGCCTCAGATTGACGGGTCACGCGGCGGCGACTGACAAAATTCGGGCAGGGTTTTGCGATTCGATGATGAACCGGAAATTCGATGCGTCTGATGAGCCAACCGTCTTTACGCGAGACCGTTTCGGCTAAAAGCTATGCGAGAGGTTTTCTGACTTCGAACAACTGGCTTTCAAAATCACTTGAAAGTCCGGGTCCGTTCACAGTGGCGCGACCGTGCGAGCGTTTCACTCGACTTGCCCTCATGCAAAAGCATTTTAGTCTTGAAAGATCGAACCCGTTTCGCAACGAGCGAAAGGCAAAGTATCACGCTTCGTTTTGAAAAGTCAAAGAACCGCTTAAACGCTTGAATTAAAGGGCTGGGTACGGCTATTGTAAAGACTGCAGTCAAACGAGACCAGTACTGATTCGATAACGAATTTTTATGTCGCAATACGATAATGTCGTTTCCGTGATCCTCGGCGGCGGTGCCGGAACAAGGCTTTACCCCTTGACCAAAGATCGTGCAAAGCCGGCGGTTCCGCTCGGCGGCAAATATCGCCTGATCGACGTCCCGGTTTCAAACTGCATCAATTCCGGGATCACGCAGATCTTTGTTCTGACCCAGTTCAATTCAGCGTCGCTTAACCGTCATATATCCAGGACTTACCGCTTCTCATCGTTTTCGACGGGATTCGTTGAGGTTCTCGCGGCGGAACAGCGAAAGGACAGTCCCGACTGGTTTCAGGGAACGGCCGATGCCGTTCGGCAGATGATTCCGCATATCCGCGATTTCCGGGTCGATACGGTGCTCATTCTTTCGGGCGATCATCTTTACCGGATGGACTATCAAAAGTTTCTTGAGCGTCACTACGAAACCAACGCCGACGTCACGATCTCGGTGATTCCGTGCCGACCGGATGAGGCGACCGAATTCGGATTGCTGAAGACCGACGATGCCGGCCGGATAATTGAATTCAAGGAGAAGCCGAAGGGCGACGCGCTTGAAGCGATGCGCGTCGACACGACCAAGTTCGGTCTGAGCCCTGAAAAGGCTGCTTCGAGGCCGTTTCTGGCGTCGATGGGAATTTACATTTTCAACTACGAACGCCTGATTGAATTGCTCAATGAGGACGACGGACGCGTTGATTTCGGCAAAGAGATCATTCCCGAGTCGATCAAGCGGCTCAACGTCCAGGCGCATTTCTTCAAGGATTATTGGGAAGATATCGGAACGATCCGCGCCTTTTACGATGCGAATCTTGATCTCGCGGCGCCGCTTCCGAAATTCAATTTTTTCAACACCGACGCGCCGATCTACACTCGTTCGCGATATCTGCCGCCGTCAAAGGTTCATAATTGCGATATCGACAATTCAATGATCAGCGAAGGCTGCATCCTTTCGGGCATGTACGCCCGAAACTCGATCATCGGACTTCGTTCGCGGATCGATCACGGAACGCGGATCGAGAATTCGATCGTCATGGGTTCGGATTATTTCGAGTCTGTAGAAGAGATGCAGCGGAATCTGGATCGGAACGTGCCGCATATGGGCATCGGAAAGAACACGATCATCCGCCGCGCGATCATCGATAAGAACACGCGGATCGGGAGCAATGTCCAGCTTATCAACAAGGACAATCTTGAAACCGCGGACGGTCCCGGTGGCGGTTACTTTATTCGCGAAGGCATTATCATCGTGCCGAAGAATGCATACATCAAAGATGGAACGGTTGTCTGAAAAGGCGACCGTTTTTGTTTTGACCGAACAACGTTGAATCGGTCACAAAGATTTCCCCCATCTGTAACAAAAAGGTCAGTTGGATAATTCAATCTGAATTTGTTGGTCCCATACCAAAAAAGGAGAGAACTGTGAAAAAAAGAATCATGGCGGCGTTCGCCGCGTTGGTCGTCGTCTGGGTTTCAGCCGGACTTATCAATTTCAACTCGTTGGCCGCAACTTTGTTTACCGAAGGATTTGAGGCCGGAGGCAAGACGGCATACACCGCCGGCAACATTACGCTCGGTACCGGAAGCTGGTATCTTGACGATGCATTGACCGGCAACACGTCGAGCGACCGAAAAACCGGTTCATGGTCGGCGCGCGTCCGCAACACCGGGAAAGTGAGGATGAACTTCAACGCCTCAAGCGCCGGAACCGTTTCGGTTGCGCACGCCAAATACGGAACCGACGGCACCAGCACCTGGGAACTCTGGCGATCGACGAACAACGGCTCAACCTGGACCAAGGTCGGGGCAACCGTAACGACGAGTTCGACGACTCTCTCAACCGCGACATTCACCGTCAACTACGCTTCGACGGTGCGCTTTGAGATCCGTAAGGTCTCGGGCGGAACGAATCGGATAAACATCGACAATATCGCGGTCACGGATTACATCGCTGCGACCCCGACTCCAACTCCGACACCGCCGCCGACTTCGAACAGCGTTCATCTGACGATGGGAAATCCGTCGAACGCCGCGACCAATGTTCTTCAGCCGACAAATTACCTGATGGAAAAGACTCAATACGCGCTTTCCTATCATCGCGACAATGGCCGGCCGAATTGGGTGGCCTGGCATCTTGATACGTCGTGGCTCGGATCAACTCCGCGGCAGGACGATTTCCGCGCCGACACGACGCTTCCGGCCGGTTGGTATCAGGTTCTGGGAACCGACTATTCGGGATCGGGTTACGATCGGGGTCATATGTGTCCTTCGGCCGACCGCACCAAGACCGTCGCCGACAATTCGTCAACATTCCTGATGACCAACATGATTCCGCAGGCGCCGACCAACAACCAGCAGACTTGGGCAAATCTTGAAAGCTACAGCCGGACGCTGGTCAATTCGGGAAGCGAGCTCTACATCATTTCGGGCGGACAAGGAACGACCGGTTTTATCGCCAACGGAAAAGTCGCGATTCCTGCGTACACGTGGAAAGTGATCATGGTCCTGCCGTCAGGAACCAACGACGTTTCGCGAGTCACCTCTGCGACGCGCGTGATTGCCGTCTGGATGCCGAACACGAACAGCGTCGTCAGTGACTGGCGGACGTATCGGGTCAGCGTCGACTATATCGAATCGCTTACCGGTTACGACTTCTTCTCAAACGTGCCGGATGCGATCGAAGCGCAGATCGAGTCGGTCGTCGATAACCAATTGATCGAAGATTGGGAAATGACGCCTGACAAGGCTGCGATCGAGGAAAATCTGGCCTCTTCACCCGATAAGAAGTAATCGGAAAATCTGAGTCGATCAAACGGGCGCCGGTCATTTTGAAGTGGCCGGCGCCTTGTTTCGTGCTAGCATCTTTTTTGCGGCTTCGAAGCATCAAAGCCTTTGCCACGAGGTATCCAATGAGTCGGAAGATCCTGATTTTTGCGGCGTTGCTGTCGCTGTTTCTCACTGTCATTCACGGTCAGTCGCGCCGCGTTACGCCGAAAACGGACGAGCCGTCAAAGAAGGTCAATGAACGAAAACCCGGTCTGATCCAATTGGGTACGCCGACGCCGACACCCGAAGAAGCGGATGAATCACTGGAAACGGATGATTCGGACGTGATCACGGTCGCGACTGAGATCGTCACGATTCCTGTCAAAGTGCTCGATCGGAGCGGTCGTTTTGTCGGCGGGCTGACAAAAGAGAATTTCAGCGTTTTTGAAGACAACAACCCGCAGGAAATCGCTTATTTTTCGAACGAACAACAGCCATTCACTGTCGCGCTTGTGCTCGACATGAGCTATTCCGCGAAGTTCAAGGCGGAAGAAATTCAGGCGGCAGCGTTATCATTCGTGAACCAGCTCAGACCGAGCGATAAGGTAATGATCGTTTCGTTTGACGAGGAGATCTTTGTCAATACTGAAGCGACCAATGACCGGAGACGTCTGCAGGCGGCGATCAAACAAACGAAGATCTCGTATGGAACCAGCCTTTACGATGCGATGTCGCTTGTCTTTGAAAGAATGAAGAAGATCGACGGCCGGAAGGCGATCGTGTTGTTTTCGGACGGTGTTGATACGACCAGCAAGAAATCGGCCGACTTTACCAATCTCCGCGACGCGCTCGAACTTGATTCCCTGATCTATCCGATTCAGTACGATACCTACAACGAAGTCCAGGCGATGAAGAACCAGCGTGTTCAGACTCCGCCGTCCAAGTCGCCGATCCCGGGCCGCGATGACCGGAATCCGTTTCCTTTTCCGCTTCCGACAGGCGGGGGCGGTTTTAACGACAAAGGAACCACGCGACAAGAATACGATCTTGCCGATCAATATCTGAACGAGCTTGCAAACCGCACCGGAGGCCGTCTTTATCCGGCCGCGACGACGGCAAACCTGACCGCCGCGTTCTCAAGAATCGCCAGCGAACTTCGCGAATACTACAGCATCGGTTTCTATCCGAAGGAAGACGCTATTCCGGGGACAAAGCACAAGATCAAGGTCAAGCTTGACCGGACAGGGCTGATCGTCAAAGCCCGGGACAGCTATCAGGTCAAAAAAGACCCCAGGAAATAATCCGTACCTACTTTACGACGTAACTTGTTTTCGCTTTTACGACTAGATTCGGACGCATCACGCGGACCCGGATCGAACGGCGTTCACCCGCTTTTCCGGCCGTCTCGGGATAATAGCCAATTGAGTATTGTCGCCTCAGTTCCTCGGCGATTCCGGTGAACGCGACGTCAAGATTGTTGCGGGCCTCGAAACTGCGGCCTCCGGTCGTCCGTGCCAGATCGTCAAGATACCGGCGACCGGTCTCGTATTCCGTATTGCTCGCGCCCGTGCGTCCACGACCGCTTCCGACCTGAACGTTCCCGCCGCTGAGAATGATCCCGATGATGCTACCGATTCCGCCCGAAGGCTGTCGGCGTTGGGTCGTGGTTCCGCCTCCGTAGCCGCCGTTCATATCCCGCATCGTGTCATAACGAATCGGATAAAAAAGCGCCTCGGATTCCTCGGATTCACGGATCGTGCTTTGGTAATTGGCGCGGCGCGAGGTCGTGTCGACGCCGTCCGTGAAAAGGACGACCGCCTTCCGTCCCTGAATCTGCTTCAGCTGTTGTTTGAGGACAAAATCGACGGCTTCATAGAGACTCGTTCCGTCGCCGAACCGCGATTGACGGATTGCGTTCTGCAGCACACGGCGGTCGCCGGTGACCGGACTGAGGACATTGACCTTGTCATCGAAGGCGATGACCATCACTTTGTCATCACGGCGCAACTGGTTTACAAACGCGATCGCCGCATCATGAATTTCCTCGATCTTGAACTGTGTCGACGGACTGACGTCGATCATCAAAATCACCGTGAACGGCTGCTCGACGGATTGAAAATACTCGAGCTTCTGCTGCACTCCATTTTCAAAAATCTGAAAATCGCGCTGCGTCAGTCCGGTAATGAAGCGTCCGTCACGGTCGAGAACCGAAACCGGCATCGTCACCAGATTCGTTTCGACCTTGATCACTTCATCATCGTCGGCAATGACCGGTTCGACCGATTCTGCCGGGGTCGGAACCGGTGTCGTCCTGCCGATCAGCACCGGTGCTTTCTTCTCAGTTTGCGCGGTCGTATCGCCTTTCAAAACCGGCGCCTTCTGTTCGGTGACGACAACGCGCGGCCGCGAACCCTGTGCCGCCGTCGAAATCGAAAATGCCAAAAGCATCAATCCTGTCGTGATCTTGTTCATCGCTTTTCGAGAATGCGGATCGATCTCGCCGAAACGCGCAATTATGATTGCGATGATTC
>JBGASE010000036.1:0-23589 GCA_044229875.1 Pyrinomonadaceae bacterium
TTCGCGTTCGGCGAAGACGAGCCGTTTGTCGACGAAGTTGTATCGACGATCGAATCACGTGGGGGCGCAGTGAATTTCGTTCTCCTTCGATGCGGAATCGAGGAACACGTAAGTCGAGTTGAGGCGGAAACGCGTTCGGCGTTCAAGAAAATCCGCACTCGCGAGGAACTTGTTCGTTTACTGAACAGGCATCGATTCTACGAGCCCGTTCCAAACAGAACCGGACTCGTGCTCGACACCGACGACATATCGGCCGACCGCGCCGCCGAAATTATCATCGATCACTTTGATCTGAACGGTAATTGAATGGCGCGACCCAAGAAGTTGCTTTTGACGCGAAGCACGCTAAACAATCGGACGATGCGAATCGGCGCCGCGCTCGAGCTGTAACTCATTGAATCGATAATGTTTAGCATCGCCATTGAGCGGAAGCGATCATCAGACAAAAACTCTCAATCGCAAGAATTCGGTTCGCGAATTTAGCGTGGTTAGCGTTCAAATTTTCCACCGAGCAAATTCAGTTTCCGCTTCCGCTTCCGACGGTTTGAGCGTCAGTTTCTAACACCCGAGTTCGGCACCGGAAGATCCGTCGAAGCGCCGAAGTTCTGGATCAGAGTTCCGGCGGTCGAGCGCTGAATGAACCATGTTGCGCCGGTTGGGCGGAAGACTCCGGCGTCGGATTTGCCGTCGCCGTCATAGTCGCCCGGAACCGGAAGATCGCCGGTCGCGCCGAACGGGAAAGAATAGAACGACGCATTTTCGCTTCGCAAGATGAACCATTCGCCGCTCGACGGACGGAAGAACGCGACGTCCGCCTTGCCGTCGCCGGTATAGTCGCCCGGCACCGTCTTGTCGCTCGCGGTTCCGAACGTGAAGACGATCAGTCCCGACGCGGATCGGTTGAGCCACCACTGGCCGTTCGACGGACGATAGATCGCGATGTCGGTCTTGCCGTCGCCGTCATAATCGGCGGCGACCGGCAGATCGGTCGTGGCGCCGAAATTCTGGATCGTCGTTCCGCCGCCTGAGTTCAGGATGAACCAGGTCGCGGTCGAAGGTCTGAAAACGGCGGCATCCGTCTTGCCGTCGCCGTCGTAGTCGCCCGGAACCGGAATGTCATCAGCCGCGCCGAACGGGAACGAATAGAACGACGAATCTTCCGAACGGAGGACGAACCACTCACCGCCCGAAGGTCGGTAGATCGCGACGTCGGCCTTGTCGTCGCCGGTGTAATCGCCGGGCACGATCTTGTCGCTCGAATTGCCGAACGTATGAACGATCAGCCCCGCCGTCGATCTATTCAGCCACCATTGCCCGTTCGACGGCCGGAAGATCGAAAGATCGGTCTTGCCGTCGCCGTCGAAGTCGTACGGACTTCGCGCCGTCGTGAGGTTGACCGGTATTTCGTACATTCCCTTGCCGTGCGTCGCGATCCTCAGTTTCTTCGGTGTCGCGTTGGTCAGGGCCATGTCGAAGACGGCGACCCGCGGCAGTCCCGTACCGAACGGCGACCATGACGATCCGCCGTCCGCCGATGCGAAGACACCGATGTCCGTTCCGGCATATAGCTTGTTGGAATCAGCAGCGTCGATGACGAAAGCCGACACCGGAATCGCTGGAATCGAACCCGAAATATTTGTCCATGTCGGTGCACCGGTTCCGAGATTCGTCGTTTTGAAAACATTTGCGACGCCAAAGGCCGCGACTGTCACATACGCGACGTTCACGTTGTTTGGATCGATCACCGTCCGGGCGATGAACGAATTCGGGATTTGATTTGCGGGATCAAGATCGACCAATGCGGAACTTCCGTTGTTCGTTCCAAAAAGTCCGCCGGTTCGCAGACCGACGAGCCGTACGTTATCATCCTGAGGCGAGATTCCGATCGAGCTGATCGCGACACCGGACGATCAAGATTCAAGGATCAAGATTCAACGATCAAGATTCAACGATCAAGATTCAAGGATCAAGATTCAAGGATCAAGATTCAAGGATCAAGATTCAACGATCAAGATTCAACGATCAAAGATCAAAGACCAAAGATCAAAGGCCAAAGATCAAAGGCCAAAGATCAAAGACCAAAGACCAAAGACCAAAGGTCAAAGATCAAAGACCAAAGACCATAACTCTGACGGATCGCTTCACGCCTGAAGGCGTAACTCTGACGAACTCTGAAGGCGTAACTCCGACGAAATCCGAAATCCGAAATCCAAAATCCAAAATCGAAACGGCCTCGCCCGTTACCGAGCGAGGCCTTAATTTCGGATAATCCAAAATCGAAAATCCAAAATCCAAAATGAGATTACATTCCCATGCCCATGCCGCCGCCCGGCATGCCGCCGCCCATCTCAGGCTTGTCGTCCGGAATTTCCGAGATCATCGCTTCGGTGGTCAGCATCAGACCGGCGATCGACGCCGCGTTCTGAAGTGCCGTGCGCGTGACCTTGGCCGGATCGATGACGCCCGCCGCGACGAGGTCTTCGAACTTTTCGGTCGCCGCGTTGAAGCCGAATGTTTCACTGTTTTCCGTGCGGATCTTCTCAACGATAACCGCGCCTTCTTTGCCGGCGTTACCGGCGATCTGGCGGAGCGGTTCTTCGACCGCGCGTTTGATGATGTTGACACCGATGTGCTCGTCGCTGTCACCGGTTGCAGTGAAGTTGTCGAGGACCTTCGCCGCGCGGACCAAAGTCACGCCGCCACCGGCCACGATTCCTTCTTCAACCGCCGCACGCGTCGCATGCATCGCGTCTTCGACGCGGGCCTTCTTTTCCTTCATCTCGGTCTCTGTTGCCGCGCCGACCTTGATCACCGCGACGCCGCCAACGAGCTTGGCAAGACGTTCCTGAAGTTTTTCGCGATCGTAATCGCTGGTCGTTTCTTCGATCTGGTTGCGGATCGTCTTGACACGGCCTTCGACCGCATCGCCGGCGCCCTGACCGTCAACGATCGTCGTGTTGTCTTTGTCGATCGTGACGCGCTTGGCGCGGCCGAGGTCCTCAACGGTGATCGATTCGAGCTTGATGCCGAGATCTTCCGAAATGACCTTTCCGCCGGTCAGCGTCGCGATGTCTTCAAGCATCGCTTTGCGGCGATCGCCAAAGCCCGGAGCCTTGACGGCGGCGACGTTGAGCGTGCCGCGGAGCTTGTTGACGACGAGCGTCGCCAAAGCTTCGCCTTCGACATCTTCAGCAATGATCAGCAACGGGCGGCCCATCTGCGCGACCTTTTCGAGGATCGGCAGCAGATCGCGCATGTTCGAGATCTTCTTTTCGTTGATGAGGATCATCGGTTCGTCGAGGACGGCTTCCATGCGGTCGGCGTCGGTGACGAAATACGGCGAGAGATAGCCGCGGTCGAACTGCATCCCGTCGACGACTTCGAGCGTCGTGTCCATCGTGCGTGATTCTTCAACGGTGATGACGCCGTCTTTTCCGACTTTGCCCATCGCTTCGGCGATGATCTCACCGATCTTTGTGTCGCCGTTGGCCGAAACCGTTCCGACCTGGCCGATCATTTCGCCCGAAACCGGCTTCGAAAGCCGTTTGACTTCTTCGACGACGGCGAGAACAGCCTGGTCGATTCCGCGTTTGAGCGCCATCGGATTTGCGCCGGCGGCAACCGTGCGGACGCCTTCCTTGAAGATCGCCTGCGCCAGAACAGTCGCGGTCGTCGTTCCGTCACCGGCAACGTCCGACGTTTTCGAGGCGACTTCGCGCACCATCTGCGCGCCCATGTTCTCGAGCGAATCCTTCAATTCGATTTCTTTCGCGACCGTGACACCGTCCTTGGTGATCGTCGGCGAACCGAATTTCTTGTCGATAACGACGTTGCGGCCCTTCGGGCCGAGCGTCACTTTAACCGCATCGGCGAGTTGGTTGACGCCGCGCAGAATCGCCGAACGCGACTCTTCTCCGTGAATAACTTGTTTTGCCATGATCTTTTAATTCTCCTTCCATTGATGAATTTGCTGGATGCAATTTGTAGTCGGGGATCGGTCAACGATCCGAATCCAAAATCAGCAATCCGAAATCCCAAATTAGTTGGCGTTTGCTCCGGCGCGTTCGATAATTCCGAGAATTTCGTCCTCGCGCATGATCAGGAACTCGTCTCCGTCGATCTTGATCTCGGAACCGCTGTATTTTCCGAACAAAATACGATCGCCGGCCTTAACGTCAAGCTGCTGGCGTTCGCCGTTTTCTTTGTATTTGCCGGCACCTGCGGCGATAACTTCGCCTTCCTGCGGCTTTTCTTTTGCCGAGTCAGGGATGAAAAGTCCGCCCGCGGTGCGATCTGAACTTTCGTCGATGCGTTTGACGATCACTCTGTCATGCAATGGTGTGATTGTTGTTGCCATAGATTTACTCCTTGTTCGTTTTCGAAATAAAATTTATTAATTGAATCCGATGGTCGAAACATTGCTTTTAGCACTCTCCCATCGAAAGTGCTAGTTTACGAAAACGAGGTAAAAAGTGTCAAGTGTGACTCTGCTGGCGTAAAGAAACTTGACAATGCTATTATCAACTTTGCGATGAGAATTACCCAAATAAACATCTTTCCGGTCAAATCGATGCGCGGCCTAAGCGTTCCGGAAACGGTTATTGAGGATCGCGGACCGCGCTTTGATCGTCGCTGGATGATCGTCGACGCGTCGGGCTGCTTTTTGACCCAGCGCGAGATCCCCGCGATGGCAACGATCGCCGTGGCGGCGGACGATGACGGAATTCGCTTCGAGTCCAACGGGTCGGTTCATATTTCGAAGATCGGATCGATGTCGGATAGTGTTGCGGTTGAGATATGGAATGATCGGACAACCGCGCTCGGCGGCGATCATGCGGCCGATTCCTGGCTGTCGGCCGAGCTTGGCCGCGATTGCCGCCTCGTATACATGCCCGTGTCGGCACGCCGAATGGTCGATCCGGAGTACGCGGTCGATGAACGTGACGTTGTATCGTTCGCGGATGCTTATCCCTTTCACCTGATCGGGGAAGCATCGCTCGGAGAACTGAACCGAAGACTCGAAGATCCGGTTCCGATGAGCAGGTTTCGTCCGAATTTCGTGGTTGAGGGAAGTGCCGCCTTTGCCGAAGACGGTTGGCGCCGGATACGGATCGGCGAGGTCGAATTCCACGTCGTCAAGCCCTGCGCACGGTGCGTCATTCCATCGATCGACCAGGAATCAGGCGAGCGAGGTTCGGTCGAGCCGACCCGGACGCTCGCCTCGTTCAGGACGTTTGAACGAAACGGCGCAAAAAAAGTGTTGTTTGGTCAGAATCTGATCGCCGCTTCGGGCGGTGGCAAGGTCAGCGTCGGCGACGCCGTCGAAGTACTGGAATTCGTTTGATTATCTTTTCGGCCGGCGCGCGAGCAGCGGTTTTGACGAGCATGCGGGTGATTCGTAATCCGAGACGCGTTTTGACAACGTGTTGCGGTGGATACCGAGCGCCGCGGCCGTATTCGAAAGATGCGCTCCGTACTTTGTCAGAGCCTTTTCGATGTAGATCTTTTCAAATTCGGACATTGCTTCACCGAGCAAGATCTGTCCGTTCAACATCTCGTCAACCAATGATTCCATCCGATCTTTCAGCCGCATATTTTCGTGAAGTCAGTGTTCAACCGCAAACGCCGCCACCTGATCCAGTTCCTTTCCTGATATCAACGTAAATGCCCGAAGATAACGATCGCGCGTCGCGGCGACGATCTCAGCGGGCAAGACCGGAGCGGGAGGTTGTTTGTTCCAATCGAGCGTTTCAAGATATTCCCTCAGAAATTGTTTGTCAAACGAAGCCTGCGCGCGGCCCGGCTGATACGATTCCGCCGACCAGAATCTGGATGAATCAGGCGTCAGAACTTCATCGATAAGCAGTATGTTCCCCGATGCGTCGAGCCCGAACTCGAACTTCGTATCGGCGATTATGATTCCGCGCGAAAGGGCGTATTCGGCAGCGCTTGAATAGATTTCGAGCGATCGTGCACGAAGTTCGGACGCGGCCGGTTCGCCGACGATTGCCGAAAACTCGGATTCGGTGATGTTCTCATCGTGCCCTTCGGCCGCTTTTGTCGCCGGTGTGAAAATCGGTTCGGGCAACCGATCGCATTGTCTGAGTCCGGTCGGCAACCGATGTCCGCAGATCTTGCCGGTCGCCTGATAGTCTTTCCATCCTGATCCTTCAAGATACCCGCGCACGACGCATTCGACCGGGAAAACCTTTGTTCGCCGGACAAGCATCGATCGGCCTCGGAGTTCCGGATTCGCGCGGACCGATTCCGGCATGCGGTCAAAATCCGCGGTGACCAGATGATGCGGCGACGCGTCACGAAGAAATCCGAACCAAAAAACGGACAGCGCCGTCAGGATTGCGCCTTTATCCGGAACCGCAGTCGGCATGATACAGTCAAACGCTGAGATCCGATCTGTCGCAACAAGCAATAATGAGCTCTCGTCGACTGCATAGACATCGCGTACCTTGCCGCGATGGAGAAGTTCGAGCGTATCGGAATTTGTCTGCGAAATCGGTTTTGAACCAGCCATTTTTGTGAACCTTTAGGACTAACTTTAAGCCCAAAATTGTCCGAAGTAAAGGAATTCGAACATTCTCGAATCGGGAGCGAACAAAAAGTTCAAACAATGTTAAAAATCTGATGACAATTCCGGATTTTGCGCTATAATACTTCTGGCGATTCACTTCGCCGGTTTTTTCGCGCTCAGTATTTACCGAAACCTCCCGCGTCCTTCGCTACCCTTTTCCATTTTCGTATTCACAACATAAGTTCATGAAGAACAGAGATTTAACGATGAAAAGTTACTTCAGATCGATTGCTCTCCCGGTGTTGGCCCTGACCCTTGCACAAACCGTGCTTGGACAGTTCAAAAAGCAGGCACAAGAGCCCGCAGAGGACTTCACTTGGTGGTATGTTTCGCTGTTCCTGCTTTTCGTCGCCCTTATCGGTGCCGTTATTTGGGTTGTCAAGAGCCGGCGTTCTGATCAGGAGACATCGGCAAAGGAAGAGAAAAAGGCGAGAGCCAGGGCGGATTCGGATGCATGGGAAACGGGCGCGCTCGATGCGGACCGCGAACTTGAGTGGTATCGCCAGGCGAGAAAGTCGAAAGGAAATAAGAAAAACAATGGATTGCCGCAAGCGGCAAGCGTTTTGAAAATCCGTCCGGAGCGGCCTGAGAAACCAAGTTTTTCGGAACGCGAAATAAAGGAAAAACTCCAACAGCTTCAATTTTCACAACTTCCGATTTCAAAGCTTCGAAAGCTGGAACTCGCGCGGCCGTTTTCGCTACTGCCGCTTTCAAACGACGAAGCGCTGATGAGCGCCATCGAGCAGACGCAGGACGAATACGAAGAGGATGAAGCGGTACGCGAACTTGCGGTCCGGATCCTCGCCAGGTTCAAGACCCGAAATTCGGTTGAATCGCTGGCCCAGGTCGCGCTTTACGATCTTTCATCGAATCTGCGCTCGAAGGCCGTGTCGATACTCGCCGACTTCGATCATGAATCCGTTTTCGAGACGATTTTGCTGTGCTGCGCCGATCCGACGCGCGAAGTTCGGGCCGCCGCCGCGCGCGGGCTTTTCCGATTGAGCTTTGACCGGGCCGACGCGTGGACCCGAATTTCCGAAACAAACGATGAATTCCGCATGGTTCAGGCCGCGAGAGCGGCGATGGAAGCCGATCTCGTGCTGAGGTCCCTTGACAGGCTCGCCCATCAGGATCACAAAATCGCGTATGAGGCTTTCACGTTGCTTGCGCTGATGATCAAAACGGGCGAAACGACCGCGATCTTTGAAGCGCTCAACGCACACCGTGACGACAATGTCCGGTTGGCGTTCGTGAAAGTGATCGAAGTGGTCGGCGACGAACGCGTAATTCCGGATCTCGAAAAGATGTGTAATCAACTGATGCTCTCAAAAGAGATCAAGAACCGGATCGACGAAGTGATAGCGAGTTTTGAGATGGTCGGTGCCTGACGGATTCCGTCTTACAGATGTCAGACGTCAGATGTCAGACGTCAGATGTCAGATGTCAGATGTCAGACGTCAGATGTCAGACGTCAGACGTCAGACGTCAGATGTCAGACGTCAGATGTCAGATGTCAGATGTCAGACGTCAGATGTCAGACGTCAAAGTCCAAAGATCAAAGTCCAAAGATCAAAGTCCAAAGATCAAAGCCCAAAGATCAAAGCCCAAAGATCAAAGTCCAAAGATCAAAGCCCAAAGATCAAAGTCCAAAGATCAAAGTCCAAAGATCAAAGCCCAAAGATCAAAGTCCAAAGATCAAAGTCCAAAGATCAAAGAGTCGTTTTCCGCCGAAAGCGTTACTGTTGCGGGGCGTTTTCGCGTTGTAACTCGAGCAACTTTTGATTGACGACGGCAGGGCCGGCGCCGCGAAACAGCGGGGTGAAGACCCATTTCGAGTGGTTTTCGATGCCGTAATAGGCGATCACCGATCGGCTCCGGCTCTGACTTGCAACACCGATGAACTGGACATTTTCAGTCGTGTCCTCGATTTCGGTCTCGTCGGCCTCGGTCGCATCGCCCGGATCTTTGGTATTGATGATATTGACCAGCGGCATTGCGTAGCGGTCAAGATACTGGCGCGGTTCCGGACTCGACGGCAAAAGTCCGTTGTTGAACAATTGGATCCGCTTGCCGAAGCTAAGGAACGCCTGACTTTCGGGCTTGATGAGACGCCATTTTCCGTCTTCGGACAATGGGTCGACTGCCGCCGAAGGTCTCAGGATCATTCGCTTTTTTGTCCCTTGCGGAAGACCGTCAAGCAGATCTTCCATCGAATTCGGCAGTTTTGTTCCGCGGTAAAATTCAATGTAAAGCCGGATTGCCTCGGCGACCTCTTCACCGCGCCGGATCGATTCAAGCTCTTTTTCGCGTTGGACTTCGACATAAACCGTCGGCGCCGCCGCCATCAGGAAGATGGTAAATATCGTCATTCCGGCAAGAACCGAAATGAGTGACATCCCCGACTCGGGGTTCCGCGCCGGCGATTTAGACGAAGATGAAAAACGAATGTTCAATGTTCAATAATTCGAGATTCAAGGTTGTTTCACGCCTGAAGGCGTAACTCTAACGGTTACTCTAACGGCGATCCTCAAACCTGTTGTCTTTATCGTTGTCGTCAACGTCAGGTTGGATCGGGTTCCGATTGCTCGGATTCGGAACACGAGGAATAGTCTCACATGGAATTCCGGCCGGACACTCCTGCGGATTCGGCAGGTTCGGATTCCGGATCGACGGATTCGTGGTTGTGCCCGGCGTCGTCGATCCTCCGGTCCGAGCCATCTCAATCGTGTAACGGAACCCGAGTGCGACGTCCTGAACGATGACCCGTTCGCGGGCGATGCTGACGATCCGGAAGCAGCCGGGTGAATTGCCTGCGCAGACTCCGATGCGGTCATCCAATCGCCTTGCCTGCGGTGTCGCCGTCCCTTCCTGCAGATACGCAGTTGCGTTGTTTCCGAGTTTCGGGGCGACGATCCCGACATATTGAAACTGCGGCCGCGGCGGTTGCGCGATGTTGAAAAACGTCGGCAACGAGTAGAGCTTTCCGTCCGGCGACCTGGTGAATACCTGCAACTGTCCGCCGGAAACAAGGTTCGACGGAACATCGGTCGCGAGCCGTTGTGGCCCGAGATACCGTGTCGGCATTTCGATATTGTTGATGAAAATCCTCGTTTCGGGCGTAAACCCCATGCCGTCAACATTTAACGTGAATCCGCCGGTGCCGGCGTAAACCGTCTGCGGATTGAATCCGGCGACGAATTGCGGCGGCGTCGGTGTTGGCGGCGGCGTTTTGATCACCTCATTGGAGGTCGGAACCGGGGTCGGGCTCCAAGGGGTCGGAACCGGTGGTTCGTAAAACGCGAAAATGTTCCGTCCGGCATCGGGTGCGCCGAGTGCGACAATCGGATATACGACAGGTATTGTCGACAAAATTGCATCGATCTCGTTTTGCGCCGGCAGTTCCCTGACGACGCGGTCGCCCGTTGTCGATTTCGCCGGAGTCGGCGTCGGACTCGCCGACGCGACAGTCGGCTTCCGGCTCGGAAAGAAACCGATCAAATTGTAGCCGACGGCGAGAAACGCCAATGTGCCGAGCACGATCGCGGCGACGATCTTGATCTTCTCTTCCTTCGATTTACCTTGGAAAATCTTCATCACTATCGCGGCGCCTCCGTGCTGGCCGGTTCCGGGTTGAAATTTGCTCGTCGATAATATCCAGCCAGTTCAATTCTCAACGTGACGCTATCGCCATACGTTTTGCCGCGATCTATCTTCGAATCAACCGACGAATTTGTCGGCGGCTTAGTCGGATCGTCTTTTTTCTCTTTAGTCTCCGACGGCTCAAGCTCGATCGCGCTGATGACGATGAACTCATTGCCGGTCTCGATCTCACGCACGAACCGGCGAAGATTCTGATAGGTTCCATCGACGGTTACCGTCACGAAAACACCCGGAAACACGCTGATCAGCTTTGAGCGCCCGCTCTGATCGTCCGAAGTCTGCGTCCGGCCCTGAGCGTCGACCTCAAGCGGAGCATAGTCGGGACCCGAAGTATTGGTCAGGCCGAGCGCCGAAATGAGTCCGTTGAGTCGCTGATATAACGCGACCTTCGCGTCGTTTTCGTTCCGAAGAACACGGACTTCAAAATCATCGACGCTGCGACCGAGTTCGCCGACACGATCCTGCGTCGAGGTCATCGTTCCGTAGCGCGCGCGCACGGTCGTCAGTTCATTCTCGATTTCGTTGCGACGCGTTTTGCTGTTTTCCAGCTCGCGTTGCGACGGAAAGACCAGAAACGCAAGAACCAGAATGAATCCGAGCATCGCGATGAGACCGAGACCGACGGCGACGATCTCCGGCGCGCCCCACATTCCGCTGTAAACACGGCGCGGCCTATGGTTTTTGAGATTCTCGCTCATCGCTGACCTCCCTGATTGCTGACCAGTTCCGGCGGCGTCGGAGTCGGCAACGAGTAGCCCGTATCGGGCATGTAAATCAGGTGAAGCGTGTATTCGGTATAAATCGAGCGGTCCGTCTGCTGGCGTTCCTGCGACCGGAGTTCGGCTCTGAAAACCCCGGAATTGTTCATCCGGTTGATCATTTGCTCAACATTCGCATAATCACGTGAAAGTACTGAAAAAGTCAGATCAGCGTTGATGCGTTCGCGCTCTTGAAAAACATTCTCGACGACTATCCGCGACGCGCTGACGTTGTTCGGCATCACGCTTTCAAGATCGAAGAACAGTCGCGACCAACTGAAAGACTTGTTGGCGACCAGTTTGTGAGCGCCGACCAAAAGTGCCCGCTTTTCGGCCGGAAGGTCCTGCGCGATCTGGTCGCCCTTCGCCTTGAACTCGGTCAGCTTTGCGTTCATCTCCTCGATCTCGGATTTGACGACCGCATTCAGTTTGCGGACGTTGTTCCAACGACCGAGGGACAGAAGAATTCCGCCGACTGCGACGATCAGCAACAATGCGGCGATCAGGTACGGCAGCGTACGGTTACGAAAAGGATGTGTGGCAAGATTTAACCTGGTAATCATTCCAAAAAGCGATCTGATCTCGAAACGGCAATCAGTTTACCACGAAATCGGCTCTGTGTCGTTTCACGTCGGAGGATCGAATTTGGTTGCATAAAGGCGGGAATTTCTTTCCCGCGAAATACACGAAATACGCGAAATACCGGAAAACAAATCGATCTCGCGAGGGTTCGTTCGATGATTTAGCAGACATCCGGATCGAAGAATGTTTTTTAGCGTATTTCGCGTGTTTAGCGGGAAATCCAGATTTGAACGCGAAATGCGCGAAAACAAATCGAACTGTTGTAGGTTCGTTCGCGAATCACGAGACTTCAGGATCGAAGAATGTTTTTTAGCGTATTTCGCGTGTTTAGCGGGAAATCCAGATTTGAACGCGAAATGCGCCAAATGCGCGAAAATACATCGAACTGTTGTAGGTTCGTTCGCGTTTCACAAGACTTCCGGATCGAAGAATGTTTTTTTGCGTATTTCGCGTGTTTAGCGGGAAACCCAGATTTGAACGCGAAATACGCGAAATGCGCGAAAATAAATCGAACTGTTTTAGGTTCGTTCGCGTTTCACAAGACTTCCGGATCGAAGAATGGTTTTTAGCGTATTTCGCGTGTTTAGCGGGAAACCCAGATTTGAACAGATTTCCGGATCGAAAAAGTTCTTTTTGGCGTATCTCGCGTGTTTGGCGGGAAAAATTCCTAAACCGTAACGGGTTCTTCGCGCGGCGGGAGCGGCGCGGCCATTTCGTCCGGATCGAGATCGGCGTAAACGCAGATCCGGTTGCGGCCCTCGCGCTTGGCTCGATAGAGTGCCGAATCGGCCATTTCGACAAGCTCGATGACGTCGCTCGAATCCGACGGGAACGACGCGACCCCGATGCTGATCGTGACATGATGCTTTTCAGCCGGCCGGCCCTGACGGATGACGCTGAAATCTGCCGCCTCGATCTCCGACCGAATCCGTTCAGCCGCGACGATCGCCTGCGCCGTCGAAGCGTCAAGCAAAAACGCGGCAAATTCCTCACCACCGAATCGCGACGCAACGTCACCGCTGCGCAGGTTCTGCATGATACAGTAACCGATCTCCTCCAACGTTTTGCTGCCGGTCAGATGGCCGTATGTGTCGTTGACGTTCTTGAAAAAATCAACGTCCATCATGAGCACGCAGAATCGACGGTTTTCGGCGCGGGCGCGGCCTGACTCACGACGCAGTTCGGAGAAGAAGGATCGCGACGACAAAAGTCCGGTCAGATCGTCGTGCGAAAGCAAGCGGTGAATCTGGCGATGATATTCGCGATCGATCTCGTCAAGAAACTCAAATCGAAGAATATGTTCACCGATCGTGATCTTGTCGCCGTGACGCAACTCTTCCTGCCGGATCCGCTGACCGTTGAGCAACGTTCCGTTCCGCGAACTGAGATCCGTCAAAATATATCGGGTTTCCTCGGCTCCGTCGGATGGCACGGCGTTGATTCGGGCATGCTTGCGCGATGTCTTTGTGTCGTTGACGCGGACGTCGGCTTCGAGCGCGCGGCCGAGAATGACCTCTTCGCGCTCAAGCGGGATCGGTACGGCAAGCAGGTCTCCGTTAAGAAATACAAGTGCCGGCCGCAAATCGCGTTGAGATCGTATCGTCTGGCTCATAGCTGCTTTCTGCAGGGTGTTTCCGGGGGAAAGGAATCCGTCTAAAGTGAACAATGCTTCGAGTTAGGGGAACGCCCGAAAACAAACAGGCCAACATGATTCTAACCCATCGAACCGCTTGGCGACAATAACTTTTCTCCGATCAATAGCATTCGACAACCTGCCGTTTCGATTCGCGGAGAAATTAATTTAAATTGGAAACGATGAAAATCTTGATCGTAAAGCTCGGCGCGATCGGCGATGTCGTCCATACGCTTCCGACTCTGGCAGCGATCCGGCGGCACCTTCCGGATGCACGGATCGGCTGGGCCGTCGAGGAAAAGAGCGCGTCGATCCTGCGCGGGAATGTGCTGATCGATGATCTGATCGAGCTTGACACGCGCTCGATGCGCGATGGCCCGATCGACAATTTGCTGATCGCCGCCGGCCGTCAGATCGGCATTCTGCGCAATTTTGAATTCGACGTCGCGATCGATTTTCAGGGGCTTTTCAAATCGGCGGCGCTGACCAAATTCTCGCGGAGCACGCGAACCGTCGGGTTCTCAAAATCGGCGCTCCGTGAACCGGGTAGCCGGTTTCTGTTGTCTGAAACGGTCGATGTTGAAGCCGGAATTCATGTCATCGATAAGAATCTGTCACTCGCGTCCGGCGCCCTCGGGATCGATCTTTCGGATGGCCCGGTCGAGTTTCCGATCGCGACCGAAGATCTCAATCGCATCGAAGCTCAAAACGTCGCCGAACTCGCCGGCGGACCGTTCGCGATAATCAATCCGGCCGGCGGATGGCCGACAAAACTCTGGGACGCGGCGAAATTCGGCCGGCTCGCGGATCGATTGTCGGAAGAATTCGGGCTCAGGAGCGTCATCACAACCGCGCCGGGCGAATCGGATCTCGCGATGAGAACGCTTGAAGCCGCGAAGATTCCGGAGATGATCGTGACTGCCGAACCGACGTTGAAGGGCTTTTACGAACTTGCGAAGCTGGCCCGAATCTATGTCGGCGGTGATACCGGTCCGACGCATATCGCGGTTGCGGCAGCGTGTCCGGTCGTCGGTATTTTCGGCCCGACCGAATGGTGGCGGAACGGCAGCCCGAGAAAGGACGATATCTGTGTCGAACGCACCGATATCAGCTGTCGGATCGATTGCCACCGTCGATCGTGCGACAAATGGATCTGCATGGATATCGATGTCGAGACGGTCGCCGGCGCGGTTCGCCGAAGGCTTGAGGCCGCCCGCGGATGAACACGATCCGGACCCAGAGCATTAAGTACGCAGGCTCGAAGCTGCGTCTTTTGCCGTTCATTCTCGAACTTGTCGATTCGGTCAGGCCGCGATCGGTTTTTGACGGTTTCGCCGGCACGACGCGGGTCGGTCAGGCGCTCGCATCGCGCGGGGTCCGGGTTATTTCGAACGATCTGGCCGACTGGTCAGAGGTTCTCGGACATTGCTACTTCATCAATCGTCGGCCGTCCGGGTACTTTTCGGAAATGATCGCCCATCTCAACGGTCTGAAACCGGTCGATGGCTGGTTTACCGAGCATTACGGCGGATCACCGGACGGACCCGCGAAACGGCCGTGGCAGATCCACAACACCCGCAGGCTCGATGCGGTACGGACAGAGATCGACCGGCTTGGGCTCGACGAAACGGATCGGAGCGTATTGCTGACGAGTCTGATGCTCGCGCTCGACGCGGTCGATTCGACGATCGGCCATCATGCCGCCTATCTCAAGGCATGGTCGGCCCGGTCATACAAGACGATGCGCCTTGACGTGCCGCGGTTCCCCGAACCGCCAAACGATCATCGCGTGATCCGCGGCGATGTCTTTGATGCGCTCGGAACGGCTCCGGCCGACCTTGCCTATTTCGATCCGCCGTACGGATCAAACAACGAGAAGATGCCGCCGTCGCGCGTCAGATATGCGGGCTATTACCACCTTTGGACGACCGTCGTCCGCAATGACCGCCCCGAACTTTTCGGCCGTGCGAACCGGCGGGCGGATTCACGCGATACGGTCGCCGGTTCCGTCTTTGAAGACTTCCGCCGCGATTCCGACGGACGGTTTTTTGCCGTCGACGCGATTGATCGGCTGATCGAAGGGGTACAGGCGCGGTACGTGCTTTTGTCGTACAGTTCGGGCGGCCGGGCAACTGCCGACCAGCTCGAATCGATCATCGGACGCCGAGGGAAACTTTTGAGGACGGCGGCGATCGAATATCGGCGGAACGTGATGGCGGAAATGCGTTGGACAAACGCCTGGCTTCGTGAGGCTGATACGCCGAACCGTGAATTTCTCTTCCTGATCGAAAAGTGACCAAGCATCGAATCATGCGTCCGATGCGTCGAAGTAGTGCCCGCAAAGATGGTGAAAAAACGGGAAGTTCGATTATACTGACGGGTAAGTCGCGGATTAACAAATTATGAAGAAGTTCCTTAAGTCTTTGTTTGTAACATGCGCCGTTCTGTTCGTCGCCGGCAGCGCCGCGGCTCAATTGAACATCAAACCGCCCTTTCTGGCCGGCGAATCGCTTGTTTACGAAGGCAAGGTCAGCAAGATCATTCAGGGAATTGCGATCGCCGACCTGCGGTTCGATTTCAGCAAATCTGCGGACGGCAAGACCTATCTCATAAAAACCGATGCCCGATCGAAGGGAACGCTGCTCAAGATCTTCAGATTCAGCTTCACGCAGGTTTATGAAACGACGGTCGATGCTGAAAAATTTCGTGTTTTGAGGACGGTCAAAGACGATGTCCAAAAGGATCGCGTCCGTAAAAGCGATGCCGTTTTCGATTATGAGAAGGCGAACGTGACGTTCACTGAAATGAATCCGAAGGAGCCGATGCTCGCGCCGCGCCGCATTGCGTCGGATCTGAAGGGCGACGCGCAGGATCTTGTTTCCGGGCTCTACTATTTGCGGACGCTGCCGCTCGGCGTCGGAAAAGTCTTTGAGATCACCGTCAGCGATTCCGGCCTGGTTTATCAGGTTCCGGTTCGGGTGACGGCGCGCGAAACCCAAAAAACCGTTCTCGGGCGCGTCATGTGTTTTCGCATCGAACCCGAGGTTTTCGGAAATAACCGCCTCATCGAACAGAAAGGAAGCATGACGATCTGGATCACCGATGATGAACGCCGGATCCCGGTACGCTCACGCATCAACACCGAGTACGGCAAGATCGAGGTACGGCTCAAGTCGAAGCCGTGACGGAGTCAAAAAGCCGCATACCGACGGCCGTGCGATCACCGCACGGCCGTTTCATTTAGCGCCGCTGTGCCCTAACGGTTTGCATCGCGCGCTCTAAAGTTTAATAATTTTTGTTTGACCTGATCGGTTGGGAGTGTATTTATGAGTGAAAACGATAAATTTGAAGGTCTTGAAGACGACGGCGAAGTCGTCGAGTACGTATTGGATGATGCCGAACTCGGTGCGGTGACGTCGTCCGAGTTTGTCGGCGACGACGAATTGTTCGCACGGGTCGAAAACGATCTTGAAGAACTGTTCGCGGTCCCCGAACCGCCGACGCCGGCAGTGCTTCTCGCCGCGGACGATGAGATCGAAACGAAACCGGTCGATCCGGTGTTTGAAGCGCTCGCATTGCCGATCCTGCCGGATCTCGAAAAGGAGAACCGGGCAAGACTTCAGATGCAGTCACCTAACCGGCTCTATTTTTACTGGTCGATCAAGAACAATCCGTATCAAACGCTGCAACGCGTTTTCGGCGCAGGCGCCGCGAATTATCGGCTGGTCGCGAAACTGGTCAATCTTGCCACCGACCGTGAGGAGATCCATCCGATCGAGGCCGAAGGAAATTGGTGGTACAACGTTGAATCGAACGCCGAATATCGCGTCGAAATCGGCTTTTATGCGCCGAATCGGCCGTTTGTTCGGGTCATGTTCTCGAACATCGTCGAAACACCGCGCAAGAGTCCGAGTCCGCGTCAGGCAACCGATGCCGACTGGGCGATCACGGCCTATGAATTTGCAGAGGTGCTCGACGTTTCGGGCTTCACGCGCGACGCGTTTGAGGTCGCGCTTGCCGGTGATGACGCCGATCTGACCGAGGCCGCGACTGGAGGCGCTTTCGCTCAATTGCTCGGACGCGGAGTTGAGGATTTCAATCCTGACGAAGTCCGTTACGCCTTGCTCGCGCTCGCGTCCGGCATCGGGATCGAAACGCTTCGCGGACAGATCTCTGAAGCGCTTTATCTCGTCCTTTCCGAAAATTCGGCAAGTCTTGGGATCGAATCGACGATGAGCGCGCTGCGCGACCATTTTGAGATCGTCGGCGACGAGATTATCGAGTTTGAAGAGGCGGGCGAAGCGGTTTTCGGAGCCAGTTTGGTCAATTTCCCGGTTCGGCGCGTGTCTAAGTCGGCACCAAAAACGGGCATTCCGACGTCCAAGGTGAGGTTCGTGCCGCGGCTCGAGCCGGTAAGCAGTTTCGGATTCGGTCGCCGCGAAAGATAGTCGATCAGTTCGAATGAAATCGATTGCCGGTCGCCGTTCGGTTCCGATTCCGGAATCGAACGGCGATTTTTCGTTCCGGTCGCGGTGCCGAGAATGCGTCGCGTTACTTCTCAAATCGTTTTCGGCTATACTTTCGCCATCGGTAAATCCGAAATCCGAGATCACAATTCCAATATCCGTGCTATGCCAAGTGGTTATTTCAGTCTCGTCCTCCACGCGCACTTACCGTTTGTGCGGCATCCTGAGTATCCTGAATTTCTTGAAGAAGACTGGCTATATGAGGCGATCACGGAAGTTTATCTCCCACTGATCTTCATTTTTCAGAACCAGCACGAAGCCGGTGCACAGCCGCGCCTGGCGATGAACGTGTCGCCTCCGTTGTGCGAAATGCTTGCCGATCCACTGTTGCAGGAACGTTACACGCGCCATCTTGAAAACCTGCTCGAGTTGTCCCGAAAAGAACTTCGACGCGTGACCTCCGAGGCGCCGCAGTTTCTCGACGTCGTCCGGATGTATGTCGATACGCTCAGCGCATCGCTCGATCTTTGGAACAACCGTTACGGTCGAAATCTGATCAATGCTTTCCGCGAACTTCAGGATGAGGGAGTTCTCGAGATCATCACGTGCTGCGCGACGCACGGTTTTCTGCCTTTGATCTCGACACCCGAAGCACGCCGCGCACAGATCGAAATCGCCGTCGCCAACTACCGCAAGCATTTCAAGCGCCGGCCGCGCGGAATCTGGCTGGCCGAATGCGCGTACGAACACGGCATCGAGGATCTTCTGAAAGATGCCGGGATCGAGTATTTCATCGGCGATTCGCATGCGATCCTCTATGGCGAACCGCGTCCGAAATACGGCGTCCACGCGCCGGTCATGTGTCCGAACGGCATTGCCGTTTTTGCCCGTGATGTCGAAACCTCGCAGCAGGTTTGGTCGGCGGAAGTCGGCTATCCGGGCGATCCGGCGTACCGCGAGTTTTATCGCGACGTCGGCTGGGATCTGCCGATGGACTATCTCCGGCCGCATCTGCATTCGGACGGCAGCCGCCGCCATCTTGGGCTGAAATATTACCGGATATCGGGCCGCGACGTGCCGCAGAATCATAAACAGCCCTATCAGCCGGCCGTTGCGCGCGATCGGGCGGCGATGCATGCCTATGATTTTCTCGGCAAACGGAAAGAACAGGCGCGCGAGCTGCGCGCGATGCACGGTGAGCATCCGCCGCTGGTAACGGCGCCGTATGACGCCGAACTTTACGGCCATTGGTGGTTTGAAGGGCCGATGTTCATCGATTTTCTCTTCCGGCAGATCCATTTCGATCAGGACGAGATCAAGGCCGTCACGCCCGGCGATTATCTGGACGCGCGGATACCGATCCAGATCCAGCGCCCATCGGCTTCAAGTTGGGGTGAAGCCGGCTACTACAAAGTTTGGCTCAACGAAGGTAATTCGTGGATGTATCCTTATCAGCATGATGCGGAGCGCAAAATGACACGTCTAGCCAGGCAGTTTGACGATCCGAACGCGATCGAACGGCGCGCGCTCAATCAATTGGCGCGTGAACTGCTTCTGGCACAATCGAGCGACTGGGCGTTCCAGATCTATCAGGGAACGACCGTCCAGTATTCGTCGGTTCGCTTCAAGGCTCACATTCATCGCTTCAATCTAATCGCGGCGATGCTGGAATCGGGCGAATTTGACGAACCGATGCTGACCGAAATCGAAAGTCGGGACAATATTTTCAGCGAGATCGATTTTTCGGTTTATCGGTAACGAATTCCCTGCATTCGGCATCAAAACCGAATTGTGGGGATCACGTCGGAGCGGGTGATCGGATTATTTTTGCAGAATAGAAAAAAAACGAACAAGGGAATTTATGAAGCTAAAGGTATTTTTGATGTTTCTGATCGCGGCGGCGGGAATTCAGGCCCAGTCGCCGTCGAAGGTTTTGAGCCGCGCGAACAAATCGCTCGGCGGTGAAAAAGTTCTCAAATCGGTGCGTTCGTGGCAATCGGTCGGGAAGATCACCCGCCGGTCGGACGGCGCGACGGGACAATATGCGGCCGAAGCCTCGGGCGGATTGTACGGTGAACGGTTTGATCTCAACGGTTTCGAATACGCCGTCGGTTACAACGGAAAGTCGGGATGGGCGCGCGATTCGCGCAACGGTCTGCGAACGCTGACCGGCGATCTGGCGACCGACTTTCAGGCCGAAGCCATTTATCGCAACACCCGCTGGCTGAACGCGAAGGCTGAGAAAACGAAAATCACCCCGGGCGGAACGGTCACGCTGAACGGCAAGCCGGCGACGGTCGTCGTCTTGAAAACCGCAAAGGGCGCGCAGATGAAGATCTTTTTCGATCAGGCGTCGGGGCTCGTCGTGCGCGAGGAACTGCCGCAGGGAGCGATCTACAAGTCATTTGATTACAGCGATTACCGAACGGTGAACGGGATCATGACGCCGTTCTCGATCATCTCCCAAACGGGCGATGAAACGCTCGAGATCACACTTGAAAGCGTCCGCTACAACGAACCGGCCGATCGTGCAAGGTTCGATTTTCCGAGAGTCTCAAGCGATCCGATTCCGGACGTAAAGCTCCTGTTTGACGAGATTCGGGCAAACGCCGAAAAGGTCGACGAGATCCTTGAAAACTACAGCTACACCGAACTTCGAATCGATCGCGAGGTTGCGTCGACCGGCGATCTTGTCGACAAAAGCTCCGAGAAAACCCTTCTCACCTTTTACAAGGGATATCGGATCCGGCGCCTGATCGAGAAGAACGGCCGCGCGCTGTCCGCTTCGGATCAGGAAAAAGAGGACCGCGAGGCACAGAAACAGGTGGCTGAGATCGAAGCACGGATCGCCAAGAACGAACGAATGCAGGCAAAGTCCGGAACGGGCGGGACGCCGAACGGCGAAGGTCAGCGGATTACGATCGCCGACGCCCTCAAGGGTTCGATCCTGACCAATCCGCGTCGTGAGCGCTACAAGAACAACGACGTTATCGTCTTCGACTACGAACCGAATCCGGCATTCAAACCGCAGTCACGGATGGAGAAACTTTTCGCGCTCTGCACCGGCGCGGTGTGGGTTGACGACAAGACGAAACAGGTCGTCAGGCTCGATGCGGTCCTGACCAAAAGCGCGGGGAATTTCCTCGCAAAGGCCAAGCGCGGCGCTTCATTTACGCTCGAAAACGACCTTATAAACAATGAGATCTGGCTGCCGTCGCAGGCTGACGTGAACTTGTCGATCAAGATCCTGTTCGCCGGGATCAACATCAACAACCTGATCAAATACGGCGATTACAGCAAGTTCAAGACCGAGGTGACCGATGCGTCGGTCGATGAAGTCAAGAAGCCGTGAGCCGATTTCGTGCGAGTTTCGTCTTCAGGCGTGAGGCTTTTCGCGTCATAGTCGGAAATCCTGAGATCAGGAATCCGGAATCGATTTCGGCTGCATTTTGAAGTTTCTACCCCTAGAGTCTATCCTTAGTAGTTCTGATCGGCTCATTTTATGAAACTGTCACCAACCGAAATCTTTGACGGTAAAAGGATCTTTTTTATCGGCGGCACCGGCTTTGTCGGGAAGGTCACGCTGTCGATGCTGCTCAATAATTTTCCGAACGTCGCGCGGGTGTATGCGACCGTCAGGGCGCGTGACGCGCATGAGTCGCAGAACCGTTTCTGGCAGAGCATCGTCACGTCGCCGACGTTTGATCCGCTCCGTGAAAAATACGGCGACGGATTTGAGGATTTCATCCGCGAAAAGGTCGTGCCGGTCAACGGCGACGTCGGCAACGAATATCTCGGCATGGCCGAGGACGAGGCGCGGGCGATCATGGAAGACACCGACATCATCATCAACGGTGCCGGAAACGTGACCTTCAACCCGCCGCTCGAATCGGCGTTGCGCACCAACGTCGTCGGATCGAACAACATCATCAAACTTGCGCGGATGATGAAACGGCCGACCGTGGTTCATGTTTCGACCTGTTTCGTTGCCGGAAAACGCAGCGGCGCGATCTGGGAGAACGAACCCGTCGTCGGCTATTTTCCACGCAAGAACGAATTGGTCGGGACGAATTTCGACGTCAACAAAGAGATCGAAGACTGCGCCCGTTTGAGCGAACAGGCGCGGCAGGAAGCGGACGACGCGATGCAGATTGCGAAGTTCCGCGAACAGGCGCGCAAACGGTTCGAGGACGAAGGACGCGATCCGGATGACGAATCGGAACTGAAATCGGCGATCTTCCGCGAGCGCAAGATGTGGATCCGCGAACGAACGACCGAACTCGGTGCCGAACGCGCCGAATACTGGGGCTGGACGAATATCTACACGTATTCGAAATCGCTCGCGGAACAGATCATCGCGAGCCAGGACGACATCGTCAAAACGCTTGTCAGACCGTCGATCGTCGAATCGTCACAGGCGTATCCGTTTCCGGGCTGGAACGAAGGCTTTACGACGACCGCGCCGCTGATCCTCATCGCGCTTCGCGGCCAGCCGATCATTCCGGTCAACGAAAAGCTGATCCTTGACATCATTCCGGTCGATATGGTCGCCGGCGCGATTCTCGGCGCGGCGATGAACGCGCTCATCGACGACAATCCGCCGCTTGTTTTTCAGGCGTCGTCGGGCGATTCGAATCCGAACGACATGAAGCGCATCGTCGGGCTCGTCGGACTCTATAAACGCCAATATTTCAAGGACAAAGACAGCGGCAACAAGCTTCTCAACAAGGTCGGCGCAATGATCGAAACGTCGCCGGTGCCGCAGAAAACCTACGACCGCTACTCGGCGCCGATGCTCAACAAGCTCGCGAAGCGCGCCAACACGCTGCTCGACAAGGCGGCACCGAACTGGGCCGGCGGACGGTTCTCGAACATCGTTTCGGACATCAAAAAATCGGTCACCGAGTTTGAACAGACGACGCAGGAGACGATCAATGCGTTTGAGATGTTCAAGCCGTTCATGATCGACAACGCCTACGAATATCGGTCAGATAACGTCCGCGCGCTGATGTCGATGGTCAAGGATCGCGAAAAGGATTTGTTGCCGTGGTATCCGGAACGGCTTGACTGGTATGACTACTGGCTCAACGTCCATTTTCCGGGAATGCGGAAATGGGTGCTGCCGACGCTTGAGGAAGAGCTCAAGAAGGTCGAAAAGCGGGCTTACACGTACAAGGACCTTCTCGATCTGTTTGAAACTTCGGTCAAACGCTTCCCGACGCGCGTTGCGATGAAGATCGAGCGAAACGGCCGAAAAGAGCAATACACGTTCGCCGATGTCCGTGAGCTGACGCTTCGGGCCGGCGGATTTCTGGCTCACAACGGCATCAAAACCGGAAGCCGCGTGATCCTGTTCGCGAACAACATGCCCGAATGGGGCCTGACATATTTCGGGATCCTGAAAACCGGCGCGACCGCCATCCCGATCGATCCGGCGAGTTCCGTTGCTGATATTGTCGCCTTCGCGCGGGCAGGCGAAGCTTCGGCGATCGTTATGTCGCCAAAACTTGCGGCCGAGAATCCCGAACTTACGGAGAAATTCGCCGAAGCCGGGATCGACGTCAAGGTTTGGACGTTCGACGCGGTGTTCGAGATGCAGGACGAGCAGGAAGAGGCGCGCCGCAACGCCTTGCTTCCGGCGAAGATTTCATCGGGCTCGATCGCGTCACTGATCTTCACATCGGGCACGACCGGCACTCCGAAGGCCGTCATGCTTTCGCACAAGAACTTCGTCAATATGATCTCGATGCTCTCGTCGGTGCTCGAAATGAACATCAACGACGGCGTTTTGTCCGTCCTGCCGATGCATCACACGTTTGAATTTTCGGCCGGATTTCTGACGCCGTTTTCGAACGGGACGCAGATCACGTACCTCGATGAGCTCTCCGCCGAGGAACTCTC
>JBGASE010000211.1:0-5209 GCA_044229875.1 Pyrinomonadaceae bacterium
CGTTTGGGCGGTAACCGAAAACGGCGCGGTCACGGTTTACCGAAACGGCGCGTTCGCGTCATATCAGATGAAGCAAGCGACGGATGGCGCGATTTCGATCGGTCGCGATGCGGTCGGTCGAGCGCTGTTCGAGACCGACGGAGGTTCCTTTTATCTGAATGACGGGGAATTCACCGCGGTCGACAACTTTACCCGGATCGGCGTGAGGCGGATTTATCACGGTTCGTCGGGGTCGCGGTGGAGTTTCACCGAGAAGGATGCAACACAAGTGCGAGACGGGGTCACGACCGTCTATCCTTTGGCGTTCCCGAACGAAGTGTTGATCCAGACCGGTTCGCGCCCCCTTCACGAAGATCGTCAGGGTGCTCTTTGGGTAATGCTCAAAGACCGGCTTTACCGACTCTCAGACGGCCGGATCTACTCATATTCGCAAAACGATATCCCCGAATTCTCGACCCATGCGCCGCAGTTGGTTTTTGATGATCCCGACGGTTCCGTTTGGATCGTTTTCTGCGATCTCAGTCCGGCGCGGAAATCGAACGCCAAATTCGTCAGGTTCCGTAACGACCGGTTCACGGCGCATGATCTCGGCGAACCGATCGTCACGACCCGCGGACTGGCCGATCGCGAAGGCAATTTCTGGCTTGCTTCTCCGAACGGTCTGCGCCGCATTCGGAAAAAGCTGATCACCACGATCTCAGCCGCGAACGGACTCAACAGCGACGAGGTTTATCCGTTGCTTGAGACAGCCGACGGAGATGTTCTCATCGGCACCGTTTCGGGAATCAACCGGGTACGAGGTGGTGTTGTCGAGGATCTCAACATCAGGTACGCGGCCGGTTTCCCGCTCTACATGCGCGGATTATGGCACGACGGTTCGGGTGTGGTCTGGCTCGGCTATCAGGGCGAGGGAGGATTTGGCCGATTCATCGAACCGAATTCGGTCGCGCGCGTCGGAAAGGGCGACATGCCGAACGGAGCAACAGACTTTACCGCGGACCGCGAGGGAAACGTCTGGATCGCGACCGAAAACGGATTGCTGAAATACAGGAACGATGCCGAGATCGCGCGCTTTACGACCGCCAACGGCTTGAAAAGCGACAAGATCATCACGCTCCGCTTCGACAGAGCCGGAAATCTGTGGCTCGGCACATATGACGGGCTATCAATGCTTCGCGACGGAAAATTCACGAATTTCGCTGACGTCGAACAAAGCCCGCAGGGATTTGTTCGCGCGATTTACGAAGATTCAAATGGCGTCATGTGGTTCGGTACGTACGGTGACGGACTCGTCCGCTACAAAGACGGCCGGTTCTTCAATTACCGCGTCGAACACGGACTTTTCAACAACGGTGTCTTCGCGATCCTTGAAGACGGCCGCGGCAGTATCTGGATGTCATCGAATCGCGGAATCCACCGCGTTCGGAAACAGGAGCTTAACGACCTTGCTGACGGACGGATCCCGAAACTGAGCGGCGTCGGCTACGATGAAAAAGACGGAATGTCTAACGTCGAATGCAATGGCGGCCGGATTCCGGCGGCGATCCGAACGCGCGACGGCAAGCTTTGGTTTGCAACGATGGGCGGCGTCGCGATCGTCGATCCCGAAGTCGACGACACAAGTCCGGTTCCGCCGGTTGCGGTTATCGAAAGCGTTTCGATCGACCGCAAACCTGCGTTCCGCGATCCGCGCTCTGAGATCGAGATCGAGCCCGGCCAATCAACCGTCGCGATTGAATACACCGGTCTCAGCCTCAAAAGATCGGCTCAGATTCAGTTCCGCTATATGCTTGAAGGACTTGAGGATACGTGGATTGAAGCGGGGACGAAACGGACGGTTGATTACTCGTACCTTCCGGCCGGGTCATATACGTTCCGGCTTGTCGCCGGAAACGCCGACCGGGTTTGGGGGGCGGAAAGCGCGGTGCTCCGAATCTATGTTCGTCCGTATTTTTATCAAACGTGGTGGTTTCGTTTGCTCGCAATACTTCTGGTGGCGATCGTCATCGGGACGTTTTTCTACTCGCGCGTGGCGCGCCTGCGGGCGATTGCCGACGCGAAAGGAATGTTTTCACGCCAACTGATCGAATCACAGGAGGCAGAGCGAAAGCGGATCGCGGTCGAACTTCACGACGGGCTCGGGCAGAATCTCGTCGTCATCAAAAACCGGGCGATGCTCGGGCTCAGCAAAGGCGACGACCCCGAACGTGTCGCGCGGGAACTCCGGAACATTTCCGATTCGGCGTCCGAAGCGCTCGATGAGGTTCGCGAGATCACGAACAATCTCCGGCCGCAGCTTCTCGACAGCCTCGGACTGACGCGAGCAATCGGCTCCATGCTCAAAAAAATGGCCGGCGTGATCGAGATACGATCCGACATCGATCCGATCGACGGCGTCTTCACCGAGTCGCAGGAAATCAGCATTTATCGGATAATTCAGGAATCGCTCGGCAACGTCGTCAAGCATTCCGACGCCTCCGAAGCGACCGTCAGGATAAAACGCGACGCCGGAACCGTCACGATTTCGATCGAGGACAACGGTCGCGGTTTCGATCAAGCCGGTGTCACGTCGGGGCTCGGTCTGGTCGGAATGACCGAAAGGGCGCGGATACTCGGCACCGGAATCGCGATTACGTCACGGTTAGGCGACGGGACGCGTGTCGAAGTCCGGATTGACGTTGCGGAGCGGGAATAACGAATGGAAAAGATCACGATCATCATCGCCGACGACCATCCGATCGTTCGGAAGGGATTGCGGGAGATCATCGAGGAAGACAAGCGATTGCTCGTCGTTGCCGAAACGTCGAACGGTCGCGAGGCGCTGGCCGCGGTTGAAGAACATCGTCCGCGCGTGACGATCCTTGACGTCGATATGCCCGAGATGAACGGCATCGCCGCCGCGCGCGAGATCATCCGGAGGAAGCTCGGAACGGAGATCGTTTTTCTGACGATGCACCGCAATGAAGATCTTTTCAATGAGGCGATCGATCTTGGTGCGCGTGGTTTCGTGCTCAAAGACAGCGCGCTCAGCGAGATCGTCGAGTGCGTCAAAACCGTTGCCCGCAGCGAGCACTTCGCGAGCCACGCGCTGACGAAGTTCCTTATCGACCGGAGCCGTCGCGCGATCGGCCTTGTCGAAGCGCGTCCGACAATCAGCGATCTGACACCGACCGAACGCAGGATTCTGTCGATGATCGCCGACAGTCGCACCAGCAAAGAGATCGGCGAAAGCCTCTTCATCAGTCCGCGTACGGTCGAAAAGCACCGCCAGAACATCTGCCGAAAACTGGAACTTCAGGGAAGCCACGCGCTTTTGAAGTTTGCCGTGGTTCACAAATCAGAGTTGCTCTGAAAGTCGGGCAGTAGCCCGCGTTTCTTTGGCGCCCGGATACAGCGGGGCCGGAGCCCCGCGCCGAACGCATCGATCAACAATACGCAGAACCACGTATGCGAATTACGCGGAAACGCGAATTCACTCCGCCGTCTTCCCGAACTAATCTGAAAATACGTTGATGAAAGTACTTATTGTCGATGACAACGAGAATGTTCGCCGTGTCGTGCGCGACTATCTTCCGGCTCTGGTCGGCGAGATATTCGAATGCGCCGACGGTCAGGCGGCCGTTTCAACCTATCGGGAGCATCGGCCGGATGGGGGGTTGATGGATTGGGAAATGCCGGGCAAAAACGGCATCGACGCTGCCCGTGAGATCATCGCCGAGTTTCCGGTTGCGAAAATTTGCGTCGTCACGGCTTTTGACGACGATGAAATTCGCGCCGAGGCGCTGGCCGCGGGCGCACGGAGTTTTGTGTTGAAAGACAATCTCTTCGAACTGGAAACAACACTTCTGGATTGATAAGGGAAAAGGTGGGCCTCTAGGAAAACACTCGGAATGAAACACGACCGACTCTCGCGGATGTTGAACTCAGCCGTCAACTGCGCAGTGGTGCTCAATTTGATTTTGCTGCTTCTTCCGCATCACGCGACGGCTGCGGCGAGCCAGTTTGACCAGACTTTCGGTAACGCCGGAAGTGTGCATTTTGTGACAGCCAGTGGTTCGGGCGGTACCGGGGATGTCGAAATTCAGCCCGACGGCAAAGCCGTTGCGGTCGGAATGAATGGTTTCGAAGTCGCACGATTCCATATCAACGGAACACCCGACAACACTTTTGACGGCGATGGACTGGCGCAGGTTCCGAGCCTCAGGCAAGCGAATGCGCTAGCGATTCAATCGGATGGCAAGATAGTCGTCGCCGGCTTTTCGTTGTCGGGAGACTCCAACATCGCGCTGGCTCGATTCAACACCAACGGCTCGCTCGACACGACCTTCGACGGCGACGGGATCGCGACTCTCACGTTGCCGGGCAATCAGAATCTCGTTGATATTGCGATCCAAACGGACGGCAAGATCGTCGGCGTCGGCGATACCGGTGACAGTTTCGCGTCCGATTTTCTGCTCGTTCGGTTCAATGCCAACGGAACGCCCGACGCGGCCTTTGGCGCGACAGGGCTCGGCTATCTGACCTTTTCGCTCAATGATTCAGATGGCTTCAGTTCGGTCGTCATTCAAGCTGACGGAAATATCGTTGCCGGCGGGAGCACGGGCACGTTTTCTTCCGCGGATTTCGCATTGTTCCGCATCACGCCGACTGCGGCGCTCGATACAACCTTTGACACCGACGGCAAACTGACGACGTCGATCCGGCAATTTGACGGAATGAATGAGGTGCTGCTTCAACCGGACGGAAAGATAGTCGCCGCGGGATCGGCCCAGAACATCGGACAGGGCGCCGATGTCGCCGTCGTCCGTTACAATCCGAACGGTTCGCTGGACACTAGTTTCGACCTCGACGGAATAACGACCGCGAACGATGCGGTCGGTGACGAACCCAATGCGGCGGCGCTTCAGCCGGACGGAAAAATTCTTGTTACCGGACGACGGGACTTCACTAGTTCCGCACTGGTCCGATTCAACGCCAACGGCTCGATGGACACGTCGTTTCACGGTGACGGTCGATTCGTGTTTCCCGCGTCTTCACACGTCAACACCTTTCCGCGAGCCGTTGCAGTCCAGCCGGATGGCAAAATCATGGTTTCCGGAACACGAGGACCCGACGTTTTCCTGAGTCGATTGCTTGGCGATCCGCGTCAGAGTTTCACAAATTTCAACGGGATATTTCCGGCTGATCGCACGGTCAACACGAATCCGCC
>JBGASE010000212.1:0-5208 GCA_044229875.1 Pyrinomonadaceae bacterium
CCTTCGCAATGACGTATTTCTGAAACGCAATGTCTTCGACGACCTCGATCCATCGACTTGATACTGAGCCGTCCTTGTTTAAGAATTCGTCCTTTCCCACATCAAAGGACTTGGCCTTGACTTCGATCAGTTCGAGAACGTTGCCGCGTTTGACCAACACGTCGGCGCGGACAAAACAATTTTCGATCTGAAAGGCGGCTTCGAACAACGTTACTTCGTCAAGCGTCAGATACTCTGCCGTCAGCCTGACCGCCGTCGCGTCATTTGGCGTGTCGATCGCAGTACCGCCCGGGAAATAGTGCCGGGCGAGTTCGCCGACCTGAAATCCGCCCGCGGCGAGCATCGCGAGGAACGAATCGTCGGCAGACTGGTTGGCATATTCCGAATGCGACCGGTAGTAGAGTTTGGTCGGACATTGGCTGCCAAGCTTGAATTTCGATTTCGTCAGCATGAAAATAGGGTTGCCAAATCGCCGGAAACGCTAACATCTGAGCTCGGCTCGCCAATTATGAAGCGAGAATCCGTTTTGCGATCCCGATCGCCGCAAAGATGTCCTTCCCGAACTTGTCTTTACCGGATTCCGCAACGAATCCGGACTTTTTCATCATTCCGAACACCTGCGGCGCGACGGCTGAAAAAACAAGCGTGCATCCTTTTTGTTCTAGGTCCCGGCGAAGCTCGCGCAATGAATGAAGACCGCTTGCGTCGAGCGCGGTCACGTCCCGCATCCTCAGGATCAGGACGCGCGGTTCACCCGAGACCCACCGAAGCGCGTCTTTGAAGTTCTCGACCGCGCCGAAAAACAATGATCCGTAAATCTCGAACGCCTCAACGCCATCCGGAATATCGACGGTCGACATGTCGCGCCGACCCCGATCATCGAATTCGGCAAAGTTCTCGTTGATCTCCCTAAGCTCCGTATTTGTCGACATGCGTTGCAGGAAAAGGAAAGCCGCCAGCAGGACGCCGACCTGAATCGCGGTCGTTAGTTCGACAAAAACGGTCAGCACAAACGTCACGATCAACACGGCCACATCGCTTCGCGGGCTTTTCAGAAGCTGGCTGAACTCGCGCCATTCACTCATGTTGTAGGCAACAATGATGAGAACGGCGGCGAGCGTCGCGAGCGGAATCATCGACGCATAGGTTCCGGCAAACATCAGAATCAAGAGCAAAACGATGCAATGCGTGACGGCCGCGATCGGCGTCCGGCCGCCGTTCTTGATATTTGTCGCCGTTCTCGCTATCGCGCCTGTCGCGGGAATTCCGCCGAAAATAACGGAGGCGATATTTCCGGCGCCTTGCGCAATGAGTTCCATGTTGGATCGATGCCGCATTCCGAGCATCCCGTCCGCAACCACCGAAGACAACAGCGATTCGAGTCCCGCAAGAAGCGCAATCGTAACCGCAGGGGAGAACATCTTCTGAACTAGTTCAAAGCTGATCGCCGGAATATGAGGCGCCGGAAACGAGTTCGGCACGTCCCCGAATCGGGTCGCAATGGTTTCGACCGGAAGATCGAATATGCGGGTCGCGGCGGTCATCGCGATGATTGCAATGAGCATTCCGGGAATGCGGTGCGTGACTTTCGGCCAGACTCCGATGATTGCCAGTGATGCAAGCCCGACGCCGATCGAATAGAAATTGGCGGTCGATATGTTTTCAGCATACGCAATCCATTTCGCGACAAAGTCGGCTGGAACATTCTCGATCTTCAGTCCGAAAAAATCACGGAGCTGGGACGAAAAGATGATGAGCGCGATCCCTGTGGTGAATCCGACGGTTACCGGATACGGAACGAATTTCAACAGCGCGCCCATCCGCGCAAGCCCCATTATCATCAACAGAACTCCGGCAATAAAAGTCGCGGTGACCAGTCCGTCGTAGCCGTATTGATTGATGATTCCGTATATGATGACGATGAACGCGCCGGTCGGTCCGCTGATCTGCGCCCGGCTGCCGCCGAGTACGGCGATTACGAATCCGGCGACGATCGCCGTGTAAAGGCCTTGTTCAGGTTTCGCACCGGAAGCGATCGCGAGCGCGATCGAAAGCGGTAATGCGACGATCCCCACTGTGATCCCGGCGGCGACATCCCGGATCAACTGTTTGCGCGAATAACCGGCGCGCAGGATCGTCCAGAGTTCAGGTTTCAGTTCCCGGTGCATAGCATCGCAATTGTACATCACCGATCCGGAAAGGCCGATATCGAATCGGTCACGGCGTTTGATGAAAGTATTTGATCGCAAACTGCAGCGTCTGAGACTTCGGTTCCGCCGCAAAAAAGAAATGCCGCCGATCAATGACCGACGGCAAATGAAATCAAGCAAATGCGCTCCTAACCGAAGATATTGCGGACTTTGTCGATAAAACTCTCGTCCTTGAAATCCGTGTCTTCGATCTCCGCAAGTTGTTCAAGAAGTTTGCGCTGTTCTTTGGTCAGATTTTTCGGTGTGACGAGCGTCGCGGCAACGAACATGTCGCCTTTCCCGCGTCCGCCGAGCGCCGGCATGCCCTGATTCTTGATTCGGAAAACGGTTCCCGTCTGAGTTCCGGCGGGGATTTTGAGCGTTTCTTCGCCGTCAAGCGTTTTGACCTGAATCTCAGCTCCGAGCGCGGCTTGCGCAAACGATATCGGCACGGACGCGTAAAGATTGGCACCCTGTCGCTCAAAGAGATCGTGTTCCCTGACGTGGATCACGACATAGAGATCACCGGTCGGTCCGCCGCCGACACCGGCTTCACCTTCGCCGCCGACGCGCAGCCGCGAACCGGTTTCAACGCCGGCCGGGATTTTGATCTCGAGCGTTTTTTCCTTTTCGATCCGGCCGCCGCCGCGGCACGTTTTGCAGGGCGATTTGATGATCTGACCCTTTCCGCCGCAGTTCGCACAGGTACGCATGACCGAGAAAAATCCCTGCTGATATCTGGTCTGGCCCATTCCGGCACAGGCGATGCAGGTCTCAGGCTCCGTTCCCTTCTCGGTTCCGCGTCCGTCGCAATCCTCACACTGTTCGAGCCGCGGAATATGAAGTTTCTCGTCCTTTCCGTGAGCAGCATCTTCGAGCGTGATTTCGAGATCGTAACGGAGATCGGCGCCGCGCTGCGCGCCTCCGCGCGATCCGCGCCCGCGTCCGCCGCCGAACATGTCGCCGAACCCGAAGAGATCGAAAATATCTTCGATATTCGAAAATCCCTGGCCTTCGAAACCGCTGAATCCCTGGCCGTTGGCACCGGCGTGGCCAAACCGGTCATATGCCGAACGCTTGTTGCTGTCCGAAAGAACGGAATAGGCTTCTGCCGCTTCCTTGAACTTTTCTTCGGCCTCCTGATTTCCCGGATTCTTGTCGGGGTGGAACTGCACGGCAAGCTTGCGGTACGCCGTTTTGATCTCGCTGTCCGAGGCGTTCTTCGAAACGCCCAAAATCTCGTAATAGTCTCTTTTCGCCATTGATTACCAATCCCAACAAAAATGTCAGTCCACGCAACATGAACTGACGTTTCAAGTATTTTCCGATATCGGGCGATGTTTTGACAAATGCCCGACGATCGTCGATTTTGGATCTTGGATATCTTGGATCTTGGATCTGCGATCTTCGATCTTCGATCTTTGATTTTGGATCTTGGATATGTTGAATCTTGGATCTTGAGCCTGGATCTCGAGTATTGAATGTTTTGAATCTTGAGTTTTGAACGTTCTGGATAGCCGACCGCCTGCTCGCGCAGGCGGTACTGACTTTTTTACTTTGCCCTTTTAACTTTTTCCTTCAGTCACAGACCTTCTTGCATACGATGTTTGTGATTTCCGGGCAGATCGTCGAGCAACTCTTCTCGCACACCTTTTCGCCGTTGACGATCCGGCAGTCCCAATTGCAAACCTCTTTGCAGAGGATCGACGTGATCGTCTCGCACGAATCGCGACACTTTTTTTCGGCATCCTCCGTCGGTTGCGGCACGGCCTTTGTGCCAAAATTGTCAACATAAAACCGCCCGCCGTTCAAAAACGCCGCGCGCTCCTGCTCGGATGCATTCCGTGCGAATGAGCTCAGACCGTCACGAAGTGCCGGATCGGTTAGCCGCGACGCAACCGAATCGATTTCCGCGATCGAACCGCTTTTAAGATCGATCGTTTTCCTGACATCGGTGCGCGACTTTGAAACATCGCGCTTTTCGATCAGTTTCACGGCTCCTGACAGATCGCCGATCCGGTCGTCCGGCACGGCAACCCGATCACCCAATTCGAGCCGTCGCAGGACGGCATCACGATATTCGCGGCGCAATTTGTCCGCGCGTTCAGGCGTCGCGGTCTGCGCTTTCGTGGCCGGCTCGATTTTCGGCGCGGTTACGAGCCCGTAGACAGCCAACAAAAAAGCGACCGCCACGCCGGCGATCGCCATTAATCTGGTTAATTTGTTCATCTCAGGATCCTCCTTGAAAACTTCAAAGTCTCCTGAGTAATATTTTGCTCCGGTCAGTTCGATAATGCAACGATTACGAAGGGATCAACCTCCAATTTCGTTTATGCCATTACCATCAGGGCGGCAGTCAGTTCATTTGCGGCCTCTTCGGCTTTTTTCGTTGCCGCCTCAATCTGAACGACATCGTCCGATCCGACAAACTCCTCCGCTTCGTTCAGTTGCCCGTTAATCGATTTTTGCTGGGCAAGTTCGAGCCCTTTGCCGAACTCGCTCATCGCCTTGCGGGTATTCTTGATCAGCGAATCGAGCTTGTTGCGGGCCATGATCAGGCCTTTCGCTTCCTTATCGCGTTCGACCGAGGTTTCGGCTTCCATGATCAGCCGATCAATCTCGTCCGGTGAAAGCCCGGACGACGGTGTAATCTGCATCGCCTGTTCGAGTCCCGTCATTTTGTCCTTGGCCGAAACATTGACGATGCCGTTCGCGTCGATCTCGAACGAAACGTCGATCTGCGGAACGCCGCGAGGTGACGGCGGGATTCCGACGAGTTCGAACTTTCCGAGGCTTCGGTTGCCGGATGCAATCTCGCGTTCACCCTGCAAGATATGGATTTCCACCGATTGCTGATTGTCGACAACCGTCGTGAACGTCATCGTGTTCTTGAGCGGAATCGTCGAGTTCTTTGAGATGAGTTTGACGAAAAGTCCGCCACGGGTCTCAAGTCCGAGCGACAGCGGAAGAACGTCCAACAGAACGATATCTTTGACGTCGCCGGTCATAACACCGCCTT
>JBGASE010000037.1:0-23512 GCA_044229875.1 Pyrinomonadaceae bacterium
GCGGCTTTATATCGGCACGCTCGACGGGCTGCGCGTTCTCGATCTTGAAACGCAGGAATGGCGGCGCATCATTGACGTCCTGCCATCGGCGACCGTCATGAGCATCACCGTTGCCGGCGATTCGGTGATCGTCGGAACGACTTCCGGCGTCGCGCGCATCAACGCAAAATACTTCGAATCATTATGAAACGCATTCTCGCCGCATCATTGCTGATTATTTCGATTGCCACGGCCGGCATCCCGCAATCGGGCGTGCTGATCCCGGGCGATGCCGATCGGCCCGACCCGAAAACGCTCGCGCTGGCGAGAATGGACGTCGACGTTTTCGTCGACAACAGCCGCGCGACGGTGCGGATCATGCAGATCTTCGAGAACAAAACGAAGAACACGCTTGAGGGCAAGTATATTTTCGCGCTTCGCGATAAGGCAGCTATTTCTGATTTCGCGGTCTGGGAAAACACGCAGCGGATCCCTGGCGTGATGCTTGAAAAACGCCGGGCGAACGCGCTTTACGAAGCGATCAAGTATCAGCAGATCGATCCCGGAATCCTGCAATCGACGGATGACGAAGAAACGGCCGGAGGATTTTCGGCGAAAATATTTCCGATCGACGTATATGGCACGAAGCGGCTCGAACTCGAATACACGCAAGACCTTCCGATCGACGACCTTGTTTCGCGTCTGACGATTCCGCTGAGCCCGAACGAGGGAGAAAGCCAGACCGTCGGATCGTTCAATCTCCGTGTTCACGTCGCCGGCGAGCACGGCGTCGCTCCTGCCGAAATGAAGAAAGGGCCGTATCAGCTGGCGATCGAAACGGTTTCGGCGAATGAGTTCAAGGGCGGATTCTCAGCCGAAAACTTCAACCTGACCGACGATTTTGAGTTTGCGTTCAAGACCAATGTCGCGGCCGACGGACTCGGCATCGTCGCCTATCGCGCGCCGGAACGGGTCACGGCTTACGACCTGCGCGATCCGCGGACGGCGAAGACGAACGCCGACGGCTATTTTCAGGCACAGGCGATCTTTGCCCGGCGCGTCGAAGGCCCGCGGCCGCCGAAGCGTCTTGTGATTGCTTTTGACACGTCGCTTTCAATGTACGGCGAAAAGCTGCGCCGCGGCGTCGACGCGCTCGACTTCTTTCTCAGTTCGCTCTAGTCGGAGGATCAGTTTTCGCTCATTTTGTTCGGCGACGAGACGTTTCCGCTCGGACCAAAACCGGTCAACGCAACTCCGCAAGCGGTCGATTCGGCAATGAAATTCGTCAGATCGGCGACGCTCGGTGGCGGTACGAATCTCGCGAAGATCGTTCGGACCACGCGCGACGAGGCAAAGAAATTCACCGCCGGCGACGCGGTCGAGATCGTCGCCATCACGGACGGAAATCCGACGCGGGAAACTGTGAAAGGAAAAGAGATAGCGGACATTTTCAAGGATTCGCCGCATCGCTTTTCGGCCTTTGCGCTCGGCGAGAGCGCCGATACCGGCCTGCTTGAGCGCCTTGCGGCGAACTCTGGCGGAATGGTCGAATCGGCGCGCGAGACAGAGGATATTGAGACGAAGCTGTCATCGTTCTTCGCCCGGATCGGCGCGCCGCGCGTGACCAACGCGGCGCTTCAGCAGGATGAGAATCTTTACGATGTTTATGAATCGGCGCCCGGTACGTTCTTCGGCTCCGACGTACGGTTCGTCGGACGCTATCGTCGGCCGCAGCCGCAGATCTTCAAACTGACGACGGCGGCCGGGATCGCGCTTGAACGCTCGGTCACGCTTCCGGAATTCGACGAATCGCACGGATTTCTTCCGCGACTCTGGGCGCAGGCGCGGATCGCCGCCCTGCTGCGCGTCATGGACGAGAACGGCGAAAACGAAGAGATGATCAATGAGATCATATCGCTGTCAGAGAAATACAAGATCGTCACGCCGTACACCGCATTTCTAGCCGCCCCGCGCGCGCTGCTCAGGCCGCGGCTGATCCAGCCGGGAGATCCGGTGATCCGTGTCCGGACTGACGAATCGATCACCGGCGTGACAACGGTTCTGCCGTTCGGCGAAACGATCCGGCTGGAGTTCGACGCGACCGAAAGGCTTTGGGAAACGAGGTTTCTGGCGCCTGACTGGATGGCTGACGGTCGTTACAGCTGCCGGCTGATCCTCACCGACCGCAACGGAAACGCATACGAGGAACAGAAGACTTTCGTCATCGACAGCCGCGCGCCGAAGGTCACGATCAACGTCGACAACCGCGCCTATCGGTCCGGCGAACCGATCGAGATCCGCGTCGGTTCGGACCGCGACACGGCCCGGCTGACCGCCCGCATGTTCGGGGCCGAACCGGTTCGGCTCTACTGGTCGGACATTTTGAAATCGAACGTCGGAACGCTGCGGATCGCCGAAGGACTCGCGCCCGGGAGATACACGATTTCGGTTTCGGCCGAGGACTTCGCGCACAACCAGACAACCGAAGAAATCACGATCGAGGTGGCCGGATCATGAAACGTGGAATTGCATTGATTGTTTTTGGCGCCGTCGCGCTGCTTGCGTTTACCGCGATCCGTGACAGCGTCTCCGCCGTCGAGGTCGATCCGCTTCTCGAACGTGCGATGTTCAAGCGCGAACCCTTTTTCGGCACCGAAGCGATCGTTCCGTTGCCCGCCGCCGAGGCTTTCGAGAAACTTGAACGAATTCGGCCGGAAATCGGCGATGACCCGAAGTTTCTTGAGAAGATCGCGGGCGTCGCCGAACGCCTCGGCAAATTCGACGTCGCCGAAGATGCTTTCAAGCGGCTCGCCGCCGTCCGAAAGGAAAAGGCCTGGCAGCTTGCGGAGTTCTACGCTCGGCGCGGAATGTTCGACCGCCAGGCTGAGGTCTGGGCCGCAAGGCTCGAGACAGGAGACGAAGCCGACCGGCCTGAGGCGCTCGGGTATTTGCTGACGGTCGCCCGCCGGCATGGTCTGGGCGCCTATCTTTCAACCGATTTCGTCAACCGCGTCGTCAGGAACAATGCCGGAAATCTCGACGTCTTCGATCGGCTGATCGAAAGCGAACCGGACACCGATCGCAGGCTCGGATTGATCCGTGCCGCCCGATCCGCGTTCTCCGACGACGATCGTTCGTTGCTCAAAAAAGAGGTTGAGACGCTTCAGGATGCGGGACGCGACGCCGAAGCCGAACAGGTTTACATCAAGTCGTTCGATCCGTTTTGGGATCCCGACATCTCACGCGACTTTTACAATCTTCTCGACCGGCGCGATCGATTGCGCGCCTACGGACGCGAACTTCGTGACCGCTTTCGGAAAGATCCGTCAAACGTCGAGTCAGCCCTTCGCTACGCACATTATTCAGAGTACGACTACAACCTGAGCGGCGATTCGTTCGACACGATCTCAAAACGGCTCGAGGCCGCCAAGAAGACGTGGACGACGGACGAACTCGTGACCGTGACGCGGATGCTGATCCGGTCGAACAACGCTCCGGACGCTTCGCGGTTTCTTTACACGCTCACGCTTCGCGACGACTTCGGCAAGGGATCGCCGAAACGTGCCGCCGTGCTTTATCAATTGTTCGAGATGTTCGCCGATGCCGGATCGGCACGCATCCCGATCGGAAAAGGCGATTTCAGATTTTATTCGGACGTCGCCAGGGCCGACACCGATCCGGGAATCCTGACCGGTATCATCTCGCTGCTTTTTGCCGATACGCGTCCCGGAAACGAACTCGCCGGTCTTGAATTCAAACTCGCCGCCGACTTCAACCGCGCCGCGGCTTACCGCGTCTTTCTCGCATTCAAAGAGGAAGCCCCGGCGTCGCCGCTGCTCGCGCAGATGTATCTTGATCTGGTCAGGCTTTATTCGGCGAAAAAGGAAACCGCCGTTGCCGCATCGCTTCTTTCGGAATTCGCCGCGACCCACGAAAAGTCGTCCGACTTCCCGCTCGCGGCGATCAAACTCGCGGATGCCTACGCGGCGGCCGGTGACGGACAAAACGAACGTGCGGTACTTCAGAAGGTGCTCGATCATTTCGGCGCGAAACGGCTGCCGTTGACGCCGTCCGGGAACACGTCCGGCCGGAACAACGGCATCGACATCCCGGCCAAAACCGGCGACGCGACGATGATCAAAGACTATCTCGACCGCGACGAACCGCCGGTGACTTACGCCGAGGCGCTCGACCGGATGGTCGCATCGTTTTCGCGCGACCGGAAAACGGCCGAGATCCTGGCGCTTTATTCGGCCGAGATCGGAAAGTATCCGGATGAGGAATGGCTTTATCTTCGGCGGCTGACATGGCTCGAATCGGCCGGCCTGACCGATGAACAGCTTGCGCTTTATCGCGCGGCGCTGGCGAAGTTCCAGTCGCGGACGTGGCAGGACAAGCTCGCGCGATTTTTGCTGCGACAGAAAAAGCGCGGTGAGTTCGAAGATCTCGCAACCGAACTTGCCGGAACGCTGAACGAAGAAGAGGCCGCCGATTTTCTCGCGTTCGCGAATCGCGGTGATGTTGAAACCAATCTCGGACTCGCGCTCTACCGTCGCGCCCACGAACGGTTTCCGCACAACGCGGCGATCACCGAAGGACTGATGCGCCTCAACCGGGTCGCGAAAAACGAATCCGAATGGCAACGGCTGGCGGCCGAGAATTTCTTTGAAATGACATCCGTCCGTGATCAGTTTCTTGACGATCTCGCGCGGCGCGGCGAGCTTCGCGGATCGCTGGCGAAGATCGGCAGTGAACAGTCGGCGGTGGCCGAACTATTCCGCGCCGAGGCGACGGCCAGACTTTCCGACTTTGAGCGCGCCGCCGGTTCATTCGCAAAACTTGACGAACTTTATCCCGGAACGCGCGAATTCAACGATCGGCTGATCGAACTCGAACGATCGTTCGGTCAGCGCGACCGCGCCCGGCTTGAGCGGGCCACGACGCTGGCGCGCAGCCGCGCCGACGCGGTGTTCGACAACTCCGATTACCGGACCGTCGCCGGTGAGATCCTCGCCGAGGCCGGACGCTATCCCGAAGCAAACGCGGAATGGAACCGGATCATCGACACCGGCAAGGGCGACAGCCTGAATTATCTCGGCGCCGCCAGTGTCCAGTGGGATTATTACCAATACGATGCGGCGCTCAAGACTATCGAGCGAACCCGGACGGAAATGAACGACCGCAACAGATTCGCATTCGAAGCCGGTTCGATACGTGAGTCGCTCGGCGACCGCGCCGGCGCGCTTCGCGAATTCATGACGGCGCTCGCCGATCCCGAGAAGAACTACCAGGCCCGCGATCATCTCGCGTCGCTTGCGCGGCGCAGCTCCGGACTTTCGGAGTTCGACGCCGCATATCGCGCCGCCGTTTCGAATTCCGGAAGCGAATCGCGTCTCGCGATCCGCTATGGCCAGGTGCTCAACAGCATCGGCCAAAGCTCCGAAGCCGATCGGCTGATCGTCTACGGCATCTCCCGGACCGAGGACGCCGACCTGCTCAACGAAGCGCGCAGCTACTTTGCCGAAAACGGACGGAACGATGGCAAGCGCGCCGTCATGAGACGCATCTCCGAAACCTCAAAGAGCGCAAAACGGAGGATCGAAAGCCGGCTGGCGATCGCCGCAAGTCTCGCCGATGAAGAGAAAAAGAGTGATGCCCGCGACGAAGCGATCGCGATCATCGGCGATTATCCGAACAACTACGGCGCGATCATTCAGGTCGCCGACTTTCTGCGCCGGACCGGATTCACCGATGATTCGGCCGGAATCGTCCGCGACGCGCTGACAAAGAGCAAGGGCCGTTTCAAGCCCGCGCTTGCCAAAAAGCTGGCCGAAACGCTGACCGTCAGCGGCCGCCCCGATCTCGCATCGGCCGAGATCACGAAACTGCATGAAGAAGACCCCGGCAATACCGGCGTTTTCGAAGCCGTCGTCCAGACCGCGATCCGCGGCAAAGACGCGGCCGGCCTGCGCCGCGCGTTCGAGACAACGGTTGCCGCGATCCGCGCGAAAACGAAGAACAAACCGCTGCTCGACGCGCGCATCGCTGAACTGCGGACGCGAATGATCGACGCCTTCACGCGGCTCGAGGATTTTGACTCCGCGATCGATCAGTACATCGAACTTATCAATCGCGAACCGTCAAACGAATCGCTCACCGAAAGCGCAATCAAATACACCGAACGGCACGGCGGCGGCGCGCGGCTCGTCGCCTATTACGAAAAGCTGGCGGCCGAGAGCTTCAAGAATTACCGCTGGAACGTGATTCTTGCGCGGCTTCGCGAAGCTTCGGGCGACGACAACGGCGCGATTGCCGAATACGAAAAGGCGATCATCAATCAGCCGGAACTTTCCGAGCTTCAGATGGCCGTCGCCGAGATCGAGATCAGGCGCAAGAACTATGGCGACGCGCTGAAACGGATCGACAAAGCCCTCGAACTCTCGAACGATGAGCCGGCGCTGCTGCGGCGCAAGATCGCGATACTTAAACTTGCCGGAAGAACGGCCGAGATCGACGCGGTCCGCGCCAAACTGCCGCCCGAGTCGGATCCGGCGACGGACAAAGACAAGTTCGACACGGCCCGCCGGACGGCGCTCGAGGACAAGGCCAAGGCCCGCGAGATCTTCAAAAAGGCATTCGATGAACTGCGCGAAAATCCGCTTTCGGGGGAACCGAAGGCGGCCGACATCCGGGCCTATGCCGACGCGATGCGCGGCGAACTGTCGATCGGCGACATCGCCAAACAACTCTGGGAAATCCGCGCGAAACTGAGATCGCTGAACATGGTCACGGACACGAACCGCGCGACCGAAGCGCGGCGCCGGCTTTCGATCATCGAAACATCGCTTGTCGAAACCGTCGGCGCGATCGCTTCGACGGTCGCAACCGATGACGAACTCGCCGCGCTTCATGATGATCTGCGCGCTCGGCTGTCGGGCGATGAAAGTGGCGAGGAACGGGCCCGCGTCTCGGCGCTTGTCCGCGATCTGAGCCAGCGGTGCGGCTTCGGCGATATCGAAGAAGCAATGCTGATCGCCGATGCGAAGGCAAATCCGAAGGACAATCTTGCGCGATTGCTCGAGTTCTATCAGAAACGCGGCGCGTACCGTAAGGCGATCGATGCCGCCGTCGAATTCCGCGCGGACGCCGGAACGCGCGCTTCGGCGGCGAAACTTGTCGGCGACCGGGAAAAGGAACTTGCGGCGCTGCGCGAGATCTACGATCTGCCTACGGCCAACGCCGATTTCCTCGAACGCTATTTCACGCTTCTGCTCGAAAGCGATCCGGCGCAATTGCGCGCGCTTTCATCGACGGCTTCAAGACACACGCTGGCGCTGATCAACTTCTTCATCAAGCGCGGATTGGGCGATGATGCGCACCGCGCCGTTGATGCCGCCGACTTTGACAAAGGCTGGAAAACCGCCCGCCACGCGCAGATCGTTTACGCGCTGAACGAAAAAGGCGATCGCGCCGCCGCATACTTCAACGATGCGGTGCGGTCTGCGCCGATCGGTCGGATGATCGTGCGTAAAACCGACGCCGATACGATGCCGACCGGCGAAGACTGGTTCCGGATCGCGCGTGATTTCGGTCGCTGGCGACTGGCGCAGGGCGACCAGAAAGCCGCGCCGTTCCTGTCGGCGATGACCGAGGGATTGCCGGAAAGCGCGGCGCAGCAAAAACTGCTCGGCGAGCATTACTTGAAAAACAATGACGCGGCGGCCGCGCTCGAACGGTTCCGACTGGCGATCGATGTCGAAAACGCAGCGGTACCCGATGCGTCCTATCTTGCGGCATACGGCGCCGCGTATTGGAAACTCGGAAAACGCTCCGAGGCGTTGGCGAAATGGACCGCGATCATCGACCGCGGCGATCTCGGAAGCGCGACTCATCTGGTCACCGAACTTGACCGTTACGGGCTCGGCGCCGAAGCCCGCCGTTTGGTCGCACCGGTGATCTCTAAACAAGGCGAGTATTCCGACGAATTGCGGACACTGATCGGCGCGGTCGCCGACACGTTCGATGACGAGAAAGCGCTTGCGGCGTACTTCATCGACATCTGCCGGACGGCGAAACGGGAAGGCGACATCGCCGAACAGATCGCCGAAGAGCTCGAGGGCGTAAACCGCGAGCCGTTCCTTGCGATCATGATCCGCGCCGAGCGCGATCCGCGCGGCTACGATTCCGGTTACGAAGACGCGTTCCGGCGATCGTTCCGCGACCGAACGGTGGCCGAAGCGATCTACGATCACGAGAACGACTACCGGATCGAAGAACCCGAGTCCGGCAAGCTGGACAGGACCCGCGAACTGCTCGATTCGATGCTCAAACGCGGCGCGTTCGATGAAGCCGCCAAATTGCTGGCGGACGCCGAAAATTGGCTCGACGGCAATTTCGCGCGACCGGTCTGGATGCGTGTGATGAGGATCAAACTCGAAGCCCGCGGCGGCCGCGATATTTTGCCGATGGCCGAACGATTCGTCGGGATCGACGTCCCGGGCGCGGTCGAGGAGATCCGGCAACCGAATCTCGAACGCTTCAACCTGATCAAGGAACTCGAACCGCGCCTCGCCGCATCGTATTTCGCCCGGCGTCTTGCGCTCGGCGATTATGACGCCGCTAACTTCATCGGCCTCGCGACCGAGACAAGGAAGTCCGGCGACGCCGACGGCGCGAAGCGACTGATCGAACTGATGACAGAAATCGCCGGCGAAAGCCGCGAAGAAGCGGCGCGCGAGATCGCCGGACTCGCACTCGTAAAGGCAAAACGTCCCGATCCGACGCGATATTCGGCGGACGAGAAACTCCCCGGCGATCTCACCGCGCGACGACGCATTGCAGCTGAGATCATCGGAAATCTCGGCGATTCAAAAACCGCCGCGATGTTCAGGAAACTTCTCGCCGAAAGTCCGGACGCGAGCCCGGCCGACCGGATCGCGTACGCCAAATCGATCGTCGCCACTGACAAGCCGACGGCGATGCGGCTATTGATCGCGGTCGTCGACAGTTACGAAACGCCGCGGCCGTATCGCTGGCTGGCGCGTGTCGAACTCTGGCGCGGCGATGTTCCGCAATCGCTTCCGGACATCCCGTTCGACGCATATTCACAGTTTTATCAAGGTTTTCTGACGAAGAACGCAGGCACGGAACGGTTCGTGAATTCGATGCTCGCATCGCCTGACATCGTTCCGCTCGTCCGCCCCGAACTGGTCAAGGCTTACGGACGTGAATCGATGCCGTTCGCCGCGCTCGAACTGGCCCGGACGATTTCGGGTGCGAAATCAGACGACGTTCTCGACGTGCTTTCAGCGGCGGCCGAGTCGGTCGGCGATCTCGACCGGGCAATCGAATTTGAAAAGGCGCGCACCGGCGGCGGGCGTGCAGAAAGAATCGCGGCGCTCGAGAAAAAGCGCGCCGATCGGCCAAAGCCGGCGAGCGACCTCGTCATCGACGCCAACAGGACATCGGAACAATGAAACTCAAACTTACGATACTGCTTCTTTCAACGACGCTGATCGCGCTCGCCGCGGCCGGCGCCCGGCGCCAGAACAGCTTTGAACCGGCATCCGATCTTCCGCGCGGCGCGCTCGTCTATGTTCAGGTCGAGGATCTTCCGGGATTCGTCAAAGCCGTCACGGAATCCGCGCAATACAAGAAATTTGCGGCGAGCGGGACGCTGACCGCGTTTTCAAAGGGCCATCTCGGGATAAAACTCGCCAAACGGCTGGCCGAATTCAGCGATACGGCAGGTTTCGGGTTCAACGCCGGTACGCTATCGACGCTCGCCGAAAAACGCGCTGCGCTGGCGCTTTACGATATCGGCAAACTCGATTTCGCGATCGTCGCACCGATGTCCGATACGGTTTTCGCCGCGACGCAACTGGCAGCGAACCGCGATCGGTTCAAGTCCGAGAAGCTTCCGGACGGAACCACGCTTTACCGAGCCGATGTCGCCGCCGATTCCGGACGGCAGACGCAGCAATTGCTTTTCACGCATCTCCGCGGGCGATTGATCGTCGCGACGACCGACAAATTGCTGAATCAGACGATCGCGAATATCGATGGCAAGCAGGGCCGGTCGGCGATCGCCGACGAACCTTCGTTCCGTGAACTGGCGTCGCGGCTCAAACCGCGCGTCGCCGCAGTTTGGGTAGATCAGACCGCGCTCAATTCCGACTACTATTTCAAACATTACTGGCTGATGTCGGACCGCAAGGAACTGGTCAACATCCGCGGCGGGCTGTTCGATCTCGGAATCGAAGCGAATTCGGTTTCGGAAAGGCGGCTTTTCCTGACCGACGGATCGGAAAAAGGCGGCAACATCGATCCGAAGTTCGTGGCGACGGCGATGCGATTCGTCCCGACCGACGCGCCGCTTTATTCGATCGGACCGGCGGATGCGGCGGCGATCGACGATGCGTTCGCGAAGACGATCTTCGACCGCCGCCGCGCGGCGGCTGAGACGGTTCCGGTCACAGACAATTCTATCTACGGCGACAAGTTCGAGATGCGGATCGATGAAGAACCCGCGGTCGAGGCTCCGCCGGCGCCTGAATTCGTGCAGCCGATATCGTCGCTCTTCGCCAAGGCACGGACGATCGTCAGTTTCTCGCGTCCGAAGATGCTTGAATCGCCGCTGTTTTTTGAGACTGACCGCGCGTTGATCGTGATCATGAAAAGCTCAGGCGATCTTGACGCCGCGCTTTTCGAAAAGCTGATATCCGACCGATTTGCCAAGGAGCGCGCCGTCGGCGCTGACCGTTTCAAATGGCGTTCCGACGACGGATGGCGCGTCCTTGATTTGCCGTTTCTCGGATCCGGCATCCGCTACCGCGTCGACGGCCGGAACATCATCGTCACCAACGGTTTCGCTCCGTCAGGCGATTCTCCGACTGCGATTCGGGCGGGTGAATTTTCGGAATTGACGGTCGTCAACCTCGAACAGCGCGGTCCGGCGTTCGATCAGGTTCTTGCGGAATTCAGAAGACGCGGCGCCGAAGTCGGATTCTTTGAATCGAGCGTCGGCGGAATGCTCGATTCGGCCGCGCCCGCAAAACGGATCGAGATCCGAAAACGATCCGACGGCAAGATCATCGAAGAAACCCTGACCGCGGAACGTTGACCTTGACCAAGATGTTGATCACGGGTTTTTTGAATGAATGAACGTGGATTGCTGTGAATCCGGTTTGGGCGTGCCGAGCCGAGCCTGGAATCTGGAAAGTTCGTTTTTCGCTTGTCGCGTCGGGCGCGCCGGCGATCCAGTGTTATCTGGCGACGTGAAACGACTCCGGCGAAAATGGCGTTATAATTTTCGGCGGCAGCTGGTTACAGACGTAAATCGGAGTAAGAGTATGGCTGACGAAAATCGGATCGGATATCTTGAAACGGTTCACGAAAACCTGCGGGTCATCAAGCGGGCGCATGCGTTTGCGATGGAGCGGAAGAAGCGATTTCGTTTGTGGTTTGGAATCGCTTCGGCGACGCTGAGCCTTCTGGTAGCTTCGGGGCTGGTGGAAATATTGCTCGGAGAAGGTTCAAAGAACACGGTCGCAACGGTAAAGATCGCGACCTTTCTCGCCGCAATGCTGACCTCGGCGCTGACGCTTCTGAATTATGAAAAGGAGGCCGAAGCGCATGTCGCAGCGCTTGAAGTCTACTCAAATCTTGCCCGCGATTGCGGCTTGCTCGTCGCCAGACTGCGTGACGGAGCCGTTGTACCGGAGAATATCGACGCCGAGATAACCGTTATCGACACGGCATACGACAAGGCGAATCAGGATTTCAAGTCGACGCCGCCATGGAACCGCGATTACGCCCGCGCAACGGCGCAGGTCGTAGCCAAGGACGCGAAGGCGCTTGCCGGCGAATCGAAATAGGTCGCGTTTAACGATTGAACTTTCTGTGAGAACCAACGGCGGAATTGTTCGGTCCATCGTCTTATCGTCAAGCGAATCGTCGTTCGAATGAATGGTTATCTCAACCTCCGAATGTTCCGGCAGATCGAGCGGTACGGTCGGACGCAATACTCCATTTTCATAAATTGCAGTGGTTGTTTGGTCCATAACGGCCTTATAATAACGCAAACCGGTTCAAAAAGAAGCGACTTCAAAAACAATGAAAACACTGATCAAAAATGCGCATATCGTGACGGCGGTCGATGACTACACGGCCGATATTCTGATCGAGGACGAGATCGTCTCGGTCATCGGACAGAAGCTTGAAATGGAAGCCGACCGCGTTATCGATGCCGGCGGGAAACTTGTCATTCCGGGCGGGATCGATCCGCACACGCACATGGAACTGCCGTTCGGCGGGACCGAATCGTCCGACGATTTCTTTACCGGGACGCGCGCGGCGGCGTTCGGCGGAACGACGACGATCATCGATTTCGCGGTTCAGAACAAGGGCGAATCGATGCTGCTCGGTGCCGACAAATGGCATCAGAAGGCGCAGGGAAAGGCCGTCATCGATTACGGATTTCATCTGATCACGACCGATTTCGAAGACAAGAACAAGTCCGAGATGTTCAAGCTGATCGATGAAGGCATCACATCGTTCAAGTTGTTCATGGCGTATCCGGGCGTGTTTTTGTCGGACGACGCGACGATCTTCCGTGCGATGAGCGCTGCGGGCGAACGTGGCGGCCTCGTCTGCATGCACGCCGAAAACGGGATCGTCATCAACGAGATCATCCGCAAATTCAAAGAACAGGGAAGGCTCGCGCCGAAGTATCACGCGCTGACGCGTCCGACGATCGCCGAAGCCGAAGGCGTCCATCGCGCGATCGCGCTTGCCGAAATGGCAGAAACGCCGGTTTACATCGTCCACCTGAGCTGCTCCGATGCACTCAATCAGGTCCGCCAGGCCCGCGACCGCGGAATCCCGGCGTTTGCGGAGACATGTCCGCAGTATCTTTTCCTGTCGATCGATGATTACGGCGACGGCTGGGACGGCGCAAAATACGTGATGACGCCGCCGCTTCGCGAAAAACACAACCACGCCGATCTTTGGAAAGGTCTGAAAATGGATGACCTGCAGTGCATCGCGACGGATCATTGCCCGTTTTGCATGAAGGATCAGAAAGAGCTCGGACGCGACGATTTTTCGCTCATTCCGAACGGCGCGCCGGGCGTCGAATACCGCATGGAGCTGATCTATAACGGCGGTGTCGTCGAAAATCGGATCTCGCTCAATCGTTTTGTCGAACTGACCTCAACCGCGGCCGCGAAAATGTTCGGGATGTTCCCGAAAAAAGGTACGATCGCCGTCGGATCGGACGCCGACATCGTGATTTTCGATACCGAAAAGGAACACACGCTGTCGCTCGAAACCCAGCACATGCGTGTCGATTACTGCACCTACGAAGGGAAAAAGATCAAAGGCAAGGTCGAAACCGTCATCTCACGCGGAAGAGTTGTGATCGAGAACGGTGAATGTCTGGTTGAGAAAGGCAGCGGCCAGTTCGTCAAACGCGGCGAATGCGTGAAAGTGTGATTTCGGATTTGGGACTTGGGATTTCGGATTTTGTGCCGCGGTAGGCGCAACTGGTCCTTGTTCGAGGCTATTGGCGGTTTGCGGCCCGTAAGCGCGGCGGGCGCAAGCGGCCCTTCCTGACTTTTAAATGTGATTCCGACTTGAATGAGCCTGAATCAATTGATCAACTTCCGAGTAACATTGAACAGTAAGGAAGGGCCGCTTGCGCCCGCTGATGCAGGTGGTATTTCATTACTCGATTTGGGATTGCGGACTTCAGGATTGGATATTTGGATTCGGGGATATTTGCTTTTCAAAACTCAAAGGCCATCCGGATCATACGGTCCGAATGGCCTTTTTCGACTAATGACTCCGGGTTGATCTTCGGGGGAATCCGATCTGGAAGCCCCGGCGCTTTCAGTTCCCTTGTCCGAACCTGATTTACCGAGCGGCGTTTCCGAGGGCGACCGTAACCCGTGTCGCGTTCATGTTCCTCGAAGCCCGGATCTCGCCGCGACGCTGTCCGATGCGGGCGGTCATCGTCGGCGTTTCAACCGACCGCAAAAAGAACTGCTCACCGTATCGGTTGAAAACGAGCCGTTTCGGCGATTCCGATTCGTCGCCGCTCTCAACCATCGCGCTGAAAATCCTCGATTTTCCGGTTTCAACCGACGTGATCTTCAAGCCGGCGAGCCCGCTCGACGGATTCGCCTGTTCGATGATATAGTCGCCGGCCGCGAATTGCTGTCCGCCGATGCTGAAACCGAAACCGATTTCGGCGCGATAGCGTTGCGCCGTTTGCGCGCTCGCCGCCGCCGTCAAAGCCATCGCCAATCCAATCATCGCCATGATCCGCATCAATTTCGTTTTCATAATTTTCTCCATGATTCCTTTGTTGATTTATTCGGACGATTTTTTCGCCTCTGTTGTATGGCGCGACGTTTGGCGGAAAACCGTCTGATTTTTTTCAAATTCTTCTTGCTCTCTAAATACCGATTACAGCTATAATTGCCGATCAGTGAACCAGAACGATTTGAGCCCGCGCGAGATGACTCCGATGTTTCGGGATTAGAACGCTGCGAACCGCGGTACTTGTAGCTTTGCGGTAGCTCAATTTCCCCGATCTGGCAAAAAAATCCGATGAAAATCGCCGTACCCCTTTTAACGGTCCTGATCGCAACCACCAGCGCTTTCGGCTTCGCCGATCAGAAGAAGATCGACGCATTTATCGATTCCGAAATGCGGACTCAGAAGATCCCGGGCGTCTCGCTGGCCGTTGTCAAAGACGGTAAACCCGTAACTGTCAAAGGTTACGGGATCGCAAACATCGAACACAACGTGCCGGTCAAGCCTGAAACGATCTTTCAGTCGGGCTCGGTCGGGAAGCAATTCACGTCGATGGCGGTGATGATGCTCGCCGAAGAAGGAAAACTATCGATCGATGATCCGATCTCAAAGTTTCTCGGCGATGTTCCGGCCGAATGGTCGGCGCTCACGGTTCGGCATTTGCTGACCCACACCTCGGGAATGACCGATTACCCCGCCGATTTCGACTATCGGCGCGTCTATTCGGAAGCAGATCTGCTGGTCCGCGCGAAACTCATTCCGCTTTCATTCAAACCGGGCGAAAAATGGGATTACAACAATCTCGGTTATGTCATGCTCGGGATCATTATCCGCAAGGCAAGCGGACAGTTTTACGGCGATTTTCTCCGTGATCGCGTGTTTCGACCGCTCGGGATGTCAACCGCCCGCGTCATCAGTGAAGCGGATATCGTTCCGAACCGAGCTGCCGGTTATCAATTGGTCAACGGCGAGCTCAAAAATCAGGACTGGGTCGCGCCGACGCTCAACACGACCGCCGATGGCGCGCTCTATCTGACTTTGCTCGACATGATGAAATGGGACGCGGCGCTGCGTGAAGGAAAGCTTCTGAGCCGCGCCGGATACGATGCGATGTGGTCGCCGGTCAAGCTCAACGACGGCAAAAACCATCCTTACGGCTTTGCCTGGAGGTTGTCGGTGGTCAACGGAATTCAGGTCATCGAGCACGGCGGATCGTGGCAGGGATTCAAGAGTTACATCGCCCGATACCCTGATTTCACGGTCATCGTCTTCGCGAACCTCGCCAACGCAAGCCCGGACAAACTGGCGCATGGCGTCGCCGAAATCGTCGATCCGCGGCTTGTCCGAAAAGCGGTCGCGAAACCGGATCCGAAATGAACGCGCCGTTTTGAATCGGCTGCACTAGGTCAAACTTTATGAAAAAAATCGTCTTAATCGCTCTGACATTCGTCGTCACCTGTTCATTCGCATTCGGACAGGACGACGTCTTGGCTCTCGACAAATACATCGAATCGTCACGCGGCGCATGGAACGTTCCGGGCCTCGCCGTGACCGTCGTCAAGGACGGGCGGGTAGTTCTCGCCAAGGGATACGGCGTCCGGGAGATCGGAAAAAAGGATCTGGTCGATGCCGATACTTTGTTCGGATGCATGTCGACGACCAAGGCGATGACCGCGGTCGCGGTCGCGATGCTCGTTGACGAAGGCAAGCTTTCTTGGGACGACAAGGTCATCAAGCATCTGCCCGATTTTCGGCTGGCCGATCCGTATGTCACGAACGAACTCCGCATCCGCGATCTTCTGACACATAATGCCGGGCTCGGGAACGCCGATTTCCTGTGGGCGCTGACGCCCGAGATCGGCGCCCACGAGATTGTCCGGCGGATGCGGTTCGCGCCACAGGCTTACTCGCTTCGCGGCGGATTCATCTATCAGAACATCATGTATCTGGTCGCCGGCAAGGTTATCGAAAAGGCGAGCGGCATGAGCTGGGACCGATTCATGATCGAACGAATATTTGCCCCGCTTGGGATGAAAAATACGTTTCCCAGTTATGAGTATCACCGGAACTACAAGAACCGGTCATCGGCTCATTTCGAAGTCAAAGGCAAGGTCCGGGTGATCCCCGAAGACTCTGCCGATCCGGTGGCACCCGCAGGCGCGGTCTGGTCAACTGCGAACGATATCGCAAAGTGGACCGATTTCATGCTTGGGAACACGACGGTCAACGGCAAGCAATTGCTCAAACCGGAAACATACGCTGAGCTTCTCCGGCCGCAGGTCGTGATCCCGCCGAATGGTGGCTTTTATCCGACCGCAGCGCTGACCAAACCGCGCTGGACGACCTATTCGCTCGGCTGGTTTCAGCATGATTATCGTGGCCAGATGGTCAGTTTTCACACCGGAAGCCTTGACGGCCGGACGGCGATCATCGGGCTCATTCCCGACAAAAAGATCGGCGTTTACGTATTCGGCAACCTCGATCATGCTGAAGTGCGGCATGCGCTGATGTACAAGGTCTTCGACATGTTCGGTTTCGGGGACAATTCGCGCGACTGGAGTACCGATTTGAAAGCGCTGTATGACGGGATCAAGCAACGATCGGACGCGGCGATCAACGAAGCGCTGGCAAAGCGCAAGACGGGCACCAAACCGAGTCTTCCGGTCGAAGCGTATGCCGGGAAATATTCGGACCCGTTCTTCGGTGAGGTGTCGGTCGAAGTCACCGGCGGAAAACTGCGGATGATCTTTGGCCCGTCTGCCTCGGCGGATCTCGAACATTGGCAGTTCGATTCGTTTTTGGCGAATTGGAATCGCGAGTGGTGGCCGCCGGCGCCGATCTCGTTCAGGATCGGAGCGATCTCGGGCGAAGTCGAAGCGATCGATATCGAAGGTACAGTTCTCCAAAAGGTTCCGGCGCGGCGTTGAGTTGCGTTGGACGATGCGAGGGTCAAAAATAATGCGAAACCTGTTTATTGTTGCTGTTTTTTTGCTTACCGCCATGGTTACTCCGGCGCAGCAGTTTGACGTCGTCATCCGGGGCGGAACGGTTTACGACGGCACGGGCCGCAAACCGATCCGCGCCGACGTCGGGATCCGGAATGACTTGGTCGCAAAGATCGGCAACCTTAAAAATGCGAAGGCGAAGCAGGTGATCGATGCGACCGGAATGGCGGTCGCGCCGGGTTTCATCAACATGCTTTCGTGGTCGACCGAAACGCTGATCGCCGATCCGCGCTCGCTCGGCGAACTCAAACAGGGCGTCACAACGCAGATTTTCGGCGAAGGCTGGTCGATGGGGCCGCTCAATGATCGGATGAAGAAGCAGCTCAAAGACGATCAGGGCGACCTCAAATTCGATATCGAATGGACAAGCCTTTCCGATTATCTCAACTATCTAGAGAAACGCGGCGTTTCGCAAAACGTCGCATCGTTCGTCGGCGCGACGACGATCCGCATTTATGTTCTCGGCGAGGCGGATGTCCAGCCCAACTCCGAACAACTTCAGCAGATGCGCGATTTGGTTGAAAAGGAAATGCGCGCCGGCGCACTCGGCATCGGCTCATCGCTCATCTACGCCCCGGCGTTTTACGCGAAAACCGAGGAACTGATCGAACTCTGCAAGGTCGCTTCGAAATATCGCGGCAAATACATTTCGCATATGCGAAGTGAGGGCAATCAGTTGATCGAGGCGGTCGAAGAACTGATCCGGATCTCGCGCGAGGCAAACATCCCGGCCGAGATCTATCACCTGAAAGCCGGCGGCAAGGACAATTGGGCGAAGATGGACAAGGTGATCGCGATGGTCGAGGCCGCCCGAAAGAGCGGACTAAAGATCACGGCCGACATGTATAACTATCCGGCCGGCGCCACCGGGCTCGACGCGTCAATGCCGCCGTGGGTACTCGACGGCGGATATCCGGAACTGTTCAAGCGGATCAAAGATCCCGAAACACGCAAGAGAATCCTCGCCGAGATGCGGACGCCGTCCGACAAGTGGGAAAACCTGCGGCTAATGGCCGGATCGCCCGAAAAGGTCGTGCTCATCGATTTCAAGAGCGAAAAGCTGAAGCCGCTGACCGGAAAAACGCTTGGAGAAGTCTCGCGGATGCGCGGAACGGATCCCGAAAATACGATCCTCGATCTTGTCCTTGAAGATCAGTCGCGCGTCGGAACCGTTTACTTTCTGATGGATGAGGAAAATATCCGCAAACAGATCCGCATCCCGTGGGTTTCGTTCGGGTCGGACGCCGGTTCGATGGCGCCCGAAGGCGTGTTTCTCAAGTCGAGCTCGCACCCGCGCGCATACGGAAACTTCGCCCGGCTTTTGGGAAAATATGTTCGCGAGGAAAAAGTGATCTCGCTCGAAGAAGCGATCCGGAGGCTTTCGGGACTTCCGGCGACGAATCTCGAACTGGACCGGCGCGGGTTTCTGAAATCGGGCTATTTTGCCGATGTCGTAATCTTCGATCCGAAGACGATCGCCGACAAAGCGACTTTCGAAAATCCGCATCAGCTCGCCGTTGGCGTCCGCGACGTGTTCGTCAACGGCGTCCAGCTTTTGAAAAACGGCGAGCACACCGGGAAATTCTCCGGCAAAGCGCTGTGGGGGCCGGGAAAGGTCAAGTGATTCCGGCGCCCTAAAAGTTGGTTTGCTAAATAACTGGTCATATGACTGGTCACATATGCTATGATCGAGTTATGACAAATAAGGCCAAAACAATCAGCGCAACCGAATTCAAGGCCAAATGCCTGAAGTTATTCGATGAGCTCGGAACCGAAGGTATCATCATCGAAAAGCGGGGCAAGGCGATTGCAAAAGTTATACCGATTGGTCAAAACGACAATTCGGGCCTGATCGGCTCGATGAAAGGGAAGATCAAGATATCAGGCGACATTTTCTCGACGGGAGTCAATTGGGATGCTGAATCTTGATACGCATATCCTTGTCGCGACATTGACCGATGAATTGTCGGAAAGGGAACGGAATATGATCTCGAACGACAGTTTGGCGATTTCGGACATCGTGCTTTGGGAACTTTCGAAACTCGTTCAGCTCGGACGCTTGGATTTGGATATGGACAGCGTCGCGTTTCGCCGTACGTTGCGGTTTCTGACTATTCTTCCGATAACGCTACAGATCGCCCGAAAAAGCACTGAACTCGACTTTAAGTCAGACCCGGCTGACGAATTGATCGCGGCGACGAGTATCATCGAACGAATTCCGTTGCTGACCCGTGACCGGAAAATTCTCGGCTCGAAGCTGATTCAGTTTCCGACTTAGATCGTCAATCAATTGAAAATGCTAGGTGACCACGAAGAATCGGTTTTCGACAAAATTTGGGAGATGATCATCGGAAAATTCGCGTTTCTGTTCCCGCTTCGGATCATTCGGCGGCCCGAGTCACTGACGATCCTCGATTACAGACCGACATTGACGATGTTCCTGACGGCCGCCGGATTTGCGGTCGTCGCGATTTCGGCCGTCTTCATCTTTTTCGGTTACGATGCGTCGTGGCTGTGGACGATCGCGGTTCCCGGAATCATCTGCGTGGTCTTCATATTCAAGGGCACGGTCCGCGAGGTTTATCACTTCGACCGGGCTTCGGACGGCTATACGTTTGTCCGCCAGTTCATCCATCGCAAGGAGGTGATCGAAGGCTCGATGGGGCAGTTCACGGGCGCGTCGGTCAAGAGCGTGAACAACGACGAGAGCACCTCCTATTTCGTCGCCCTTCGTCAGGAAGGCATGTTTCGAACCGGTGTCGATGAACAGATCCTGCGTGAAGAGGTTCCGATCTTCAATTCGTTCGATCGCGAAGCGGAAATCGCGAGCGCGATCTCGGGATTTCTATCGACAAGATCCGCGCCAGCAATCGGAACCAAATCGTAGCTTTCCTGCCAGCGCGTAAACGCGTGTTCAGGCTGCAAAGACGAAATTGATCGTGTGACGGGCTGGAGATTGGCGAAGTTGAATATTTCTGTCGCTATCTTCGATAAAAATTCCCACAGCTCGCGCTGTGGGCTACACGCTATCGCCATCTCCGATGGCTAAGTCTCGGATTCATTCTTAAAAGAGCAGGAATGGGCGGAGTTTACAGGTAAGCAGCGAGAACAGAAACAAGAAGATGAAAACTGAGACCGGCAGCATCCTGAATCAATACAAGGAGAAAACCCTTGAATACCTGAACAAAGCGTTTGAAGATCGCTCAGCCGACATTCTCAGGCTTCGAGTTGAAATTACGTTTGCATTCTTGCGGGATGATCCGCGTTTCAAGGAGTTGGCGGCGAAAATTGCCATTCCGGAATAAGTGTCGAAAAAATGAAATCGCCGGAAGGAAAATTATGGATCAGACCGAACAATCATCAGCAGTTGGAGTAGGCGGAAGAATTTTGTATGCGACAGCGGTTGTTTTGTTGTTCGGTTTGTTCGCGTTTCAGCTTTGGTATCACGCCGTCCACACGAGTGCGACTTTTGACGAGCCGATTCATACACTTGCCGGACATCAATATTGGCATTGCGGCGATTACGGAATCAATCCCGAACATCCGCCGTTGCTGAAATTGCTTGCCGCGAGTTCGTTTAATTTTCGTGCTTCGCTGATTCAATCAAGAGCGGATTGCGGAACACGGCTTGTGCCGAAACCGGAAGCAGACGGATTGGGCGGCGAATTTTTGACCGAAAACGGTGTCGATTCGATTATGATCCCGGCCCGTTTGTCGGCAGCGTTGCTGAGTTTGCTCCTTGCGGCCTTGGTGTTTTTGGCAACGAGGGAGATGTTTGGAAGCTGGGAAGCGTTGACGGCGTTGGCGATTTTGGCGTTTGAGCCAAATTTGATCGCCCACGGCGCACTCGTGACAACCGACATGGCTTTGACGGCAACGGCATTCGGGGCGGTGTACGCGGTTTACCGCTATGCAAAAAATCCAACCTGGGCCCGGTTCGTGGTGGTTGGTTTAGCACTCGGGTCGATGCTCGGTGCAAAACATTCGGCGGTGATTTTTGTCGGGATTTTATTTGCAATTTTTCTGGCGGATGCGCTTTTTTATCGCCAGTCGGAAATTTCTTTGCCGAAAACTATTGTCCGGCGTGTTGCGGCGATCGTCGGGTTCTTTTTCATTGGCTTCGTTCTGCTCTGGGGATTGTACGGTTTTCGCTATAACGCTTTGCCGAATGCTTCCGGAAATCTGGTTTCGGTTGAGGATTACATCGCGACCAACGGGCGACCGGAGATGATTGAATCAACCACGGCGAAGATTGTCGTAACTGCCAATAAACTGCACGTTTTTCCCGAATCATATATTTTGGGTCTGGCCGATATTGTGGCGGCGGGCAGTCGCAACGTCACGATTTTCGACAAGGATTATCCAACTGGACAATGGTTTTATTTTCCGGTCGGGTTCATTGTCAAATCAAGCGTTGCGTTGCTTTTGCTGTTGCCGTTGGGGTTGATTTTTACGTTTGTTGAAAAAGAAAAACGGCGCGAAATGCTGTTCATCCTTGCACCGCCGTTGATCTTCTTCGCCTTTGCCTTGACTTCAAAATTGAATATCGGTGTCCGTCACATTTTGCCGGTTTACGGATTTTTCATCGTCGCGGCCGCGGTTGGGGCAATTTGGATCAGCCGAAAGTTTCACGTTTTCCGTTACGTTTTGTTTGCGCTCCTGCTTTTTCACGCGGTCACGGCAATCAGAACCGCACCGAATTACATCGCCTTTGCCAACGATATTTTCGGCGGCGTGAATAATTCTTATCGGGTTTTTCGTGATTCGAGTTCGGAATGGGGGCAAAATTACAAGCTCATAGATGAGTATGCGCGGCGCGAGAAAGTGAGTGACTGCTGGTTTGCCGGAATCGGAAACCTTGAGGTAATGCGTGTTTCGCAGCCCTGCCGGATCATGCCTGACAGACTGTTGCGGGGAATGAGTTCGCAAATCAACGAAATCGTCCCGTCCGTGGTCGAAGGCACGATTTTCGTCAGCGTCAACAATTTGCCGCCAAAAGGCGGAGCGGAGTATGCAATTTTCACGCAAACCGATCCGATTGCCCAGATCGGCGGCACAATTTTCGTTTATCGCGGACGTTTTGAAATGCCGGTTGCCTCCGCCCTGAGCCGCGTGGTTAGGGCAAATCAACTTTTAAGACTGAAACGCTTTGACGAAGCCGTAACTGAAGGCCGTGCCGCGGTTGAAATCGCGCCCGAAGACGCGAGAACACGCCTTGCACTGGCTTTTGCACTGCTTCGTGTCGACCAGAAGGATGAAGCAAAGCGCGAATTTGAAGCAACGGTGAACGCCGCAAAATCAAATCCGATTCTCTTTCGGTCCCAGGAAGTTATCGCGAAACGAGAGTTGGACAAAATGAACGGGCAATAAATGAAAGAATTTTGTGAAACGGAATCTCGCCGGATCTGCGAATCCGGGCATTCAATCTTTTTGCAAGGATCTGATACTGAATGCCGAAGATAATCGGCGAGGACGACTCAACGACCAACATCATTTTGAAATGGACCGCCGGTTTGAAGAAATAAACCGCTGTAGATTGAATTTGGAGGAAGAGCGAATTGAATTTGTTCGATTCTGATCAACCGCGAATGCGGTCATTCTATTCATTGACCGTTGTCGTATTGCTCGGGCTTTTCGCGTTTCAGCTTTGGTATCACGCCGTCCGGACCAGCGCGACGATCGACGAACCGGTCCATATTCTTGCGGCGCACCGGCATTTGCAGTGCAAGGATTTCGGGATCAATCCGGAACATCCGCCGATGCTGAAGCTTATCGCGGCGATCCCGCTCGAGTTCATGAATTTGCAGGAGCCGCCGTGGGAATGCGGTTCGAAAATCACCTCAAAGAACGACAGTTTCGCATTCGGCAATCAATTCGTCGTCGAAAACGGAGTCGATCCGGTCGTGATCCCGGCGCGGATTGCGGCCTCGGTCCTTAGCCTTCTTATGGCGTTGACGGTTTTTGCCGCGGCACGGCGGATGTTCGGCCGATGGGAAGCACTGACGGCTCTTGCTTTGGTCGTTTTCGAGCCCAACTTTGTTGCGCACGGCGCCGTCGTGACGACCGACATGGCGTTGACGTTGACGGCGTTCGGATTCGTTTTCGCGCTCTACAACTACGGCCGAAAACCTGATTGGCGAAACTTCCTGATGGCCGGACTCGCGTTCGGATTCTTGCTCGCGGCGAAGCACTCGGCGGTGATTCTATTG